>NZ_JBHWDU010000021.1:10988-113923 GCF_042734825.1 Kitasatospora sp. NPDC059648
TCACTTCTTCCCTCCCGCCACCCCCCCCGTCCCACGGGGGGGGGGGGGGGGGCACTGGTGCGGGGGGGGGTGGCCTGGGCGGGGGGGGCCCCCCCCCCCCCCCGATCCGGGTGTCACCCCGTCGGAGCGGGACGACTACCGGTGCTGGGCCCTGCGTCGGCGCACCAGCACGAACAGTGCCGCGCCGAGGGCGATCAGCGCCGCGGCGCCGGTCGCGATCAGCGGCAGCCCGCTGCTCGCACCGGTGTGCGGCAGTTCACCGCCGGGAGCGGGCGCCGGTGGGGCCGGCGTGCTCGGCGGTGTCGTCGGCGACGGCGTCGGGGTGGGCGTCGGCGACGCGGTCGGCGTCGGGGCGGGGATCCGCTTGTTGACGGCCGTGACGCCGACCCCGTCCTCCAGGTTGTCGGCGGTGAGCACCAGCGGTCCGAAGACCGTGGTGTCCGGCGCCGAGTAGCCGTCGGGCGGGCTCAACTCCTGCCAGTAGTACGTGCCGGGCACGCCGCTGCCCCGGCAGATGCCGTCGTCGCCGGTCGTGCAGGGGTCACCGACGGGCGTGTCCGCCTTCGTCCCCGTGGTCTGCAGGCCGTCGGTGCCGTTGGTCTCGTGCCACAGCTGGAACTTGGCACCGGCCAGCGGCTTGCCGTCCTGGTCGTGCTTGACCAGCTTCAGCGCACCCTCCTGCTGGCGGTAGCCGAAGTCGAAGGTGTGGTCGTTCTCGCCCGGTCCGCCGGTGGTCAGCGCCCGTTCGGGGAACTTGGTGCCGGCCGGGACGATCCCCTTGGAGTCGATGAAGCGGTTGTCGCCGACGTCGTGGTCCGTGGGCACCCAGTGGTACAGCGGGCCGCCCTTGGCGTAGTCGGCGGGGTTGTCGATGCGGACGGTGTACTTGGTGTGCGGCTTGAGGCCTCCGGTGACGTTGCTGTCGTCGAAGTAGTACTCGCCGCGCGCCGTGGTCCTGGTGGTGCCGACCACCTTGCCCGACTCGTCGTACAGGTTGACGGTGGCGCCCTTCACCGGGAGCTGGCCCGGGTTCTGGATGCCCTTGCGCTCGGGGTCGTACCAGACCCGGTTGCCGATCTGCAGCGGCGCCTGGTCGCAGAGCACTTCGAGGTCGCCCATCGCGGCCCCCTTGCCGAACGGCGAGCCGGTCCCCGCCGGGGTCAGCCGCAGGCCGAACTTCGGATCGTGCGCGCCGTCCTTGCGCTCCATGAAGGAGGTGCCGTAGCCGACCGCGGTGTGGTCCGGGTCGAACGCGGAGCCCCCGATGGTGCTCTCGACCTTGGAGAGCGCGATGCCTGCGAACACCGTGTTGTGGTGGCCGACCTCGTCCCAGCCGGTGGAGAAGAACCGGGCGCCGCGGACGGTCTTGCCGCAGCCGAGGTTGACGTCCATCACGTACGTGCCGTTCGACGGGCAGGCCTTGTTCAGGTCGCCGCCGGACATCACGGTGGCCGAGTTGGGAGCCGGGGCGCCCGGTCCGCGGTCGGCGAAGCGGTCCTTGAAGGCCAGCAGCATCGAGCCGTCGGTCTCGAACAGGATCTCGCCGAGCTCCGGTTCGGGGAACGCGATGGTGGTGTTGCCGCACGGGCGGCCGTTCTGCGAGCCCGGGAAGGTGCTGGTCCACGGGAACCAGCCCGCCCCGTCGCAGGGGCCGCCGCCGACGGTGGACTGCCGCGGGTAGTCCAGCGGCTGGTCCAGCACCGGCTTGCCGAACGCCCCGTTGCCGAGGTCGAACGGCAGGACCAGCGCGCGCACGTCGGTCAGCTTGCCGGTGGACTCGCCGGAGCAGACCCCGCCGAGGAAGCCGGAGCCGTCCTGGATGCCGAGGCCGTAGGGCCGCCAGTCCGCAGCCGACGGGCAGCCCGGGTCCGGGATCGGGTAGGAGGCCTTGGGCGCGGAGGCCGTCGGCTTGGTGGCGTCGTAGCGGTAGAGCTTGCGGTCGTTCAGGTTGACGACGAACAGGTCCTTGCCGTCGTCGGTGACCTTGATGCCGCCCAGGCTCTCCTTTCCGGGCACGTTGAGGAAGGCGTCGTCCGTCCCCGGCCCGTGCGCGGTGCTGCCCGCGTTCGGGACGGTGGTGAAGACGGTCGTCTTCTTCTTCGCCGGGTCGCTCAGGTCGGTGACGTAGATCCCGCCGGAGCCGGCGGGGCCGTAGTCGGTGGTGCGCTTGGCCGTCGCCGCGGAGAACAGCCGCTTGTCCGCCTTGTTCCAGGCGAGGCCGAAGATCGTGCCGGTCTCGGCGTCGGTGGCGATGTTCGTCGCCGCGTTGCCGGGGCCCTCCTGGCCGCGCATGCCGTACGGGAAGGTGACCAGCGTGCGCTGGTTCCCGCCCTGGTAGGTCGGTGTCTGACAGGCCGTCGCCAGCGGTGCGTTCTTCTGGCAGTAGTCCGCCGGGTTCCACAGCCCGGTGGTGTAGGAGACGTTCTTCCCTCCGCCGAGGTCGACGAACTCCTCGTTGGAGCTGAGCTGGTCGGGTGCGCCGTCCAGCCCCTGGCGGGAGGCGAAGGCCGGGAACAGCACGCCCGGCTTCGGATTCACCACCTGGACCCGGTACTTGCCGCCGCTCGCCTTGCTGGTCGCGGGCGACAGCGTCACCGTGCCGTTCGCCGCCGTGGTCCCGTCGATCGAGACACCGGCGTCATCGGTGAGCGTCACCTTGACGCCCGCCATGCCCGGTTCCAGCGCCGGCGTGTACGTGCCGGTGTTGTCCACGGCCCGGATCACCTTGACGGTGACCGTCCCGTCGCCGGTCTGCGAGACCGCCGCCGGGACGGCCGCCAGCGAACTGCTGCCGACGGCGATGGCGAGCGCCGCGACGCGGGCGACCGCGCGGCGGCCGGGCAGGCCCGGCCGTGCCCCGGACGGCCCGCGCGCGTCGCCGTTCATCAGTTCATTCGTTGTCTTCATCCCTGCTCTCATCGTCCGATGGCCCCATGGCCGGACTATCCGAAGAGTCCTCAGCGTGGCCTGAAACCGCCATGATTAACGTGAGCTTAAAGGGAATTCACCCAACCGGGTGGCGGAACGTGGAACTTTGATGACCAGTCAGACGTCACCGTAACGTCATCCCCGCACGGCGATTCACGGCGGGGCCGCTCCCACCAGCGCGGATCCGGCCCGAGCCGTCCTCTGGGCACCGAACAAGCGCCATGTCGACAAGGACATTCGACCGCGGAGAGTGACCGTCCCTTCGAACACCACTACGAATGTCCCGGAATTCCGACACGGCTTGCACAGAACCGTCCTCGATTCGTTCCCACCCACCAGCCCCAGGGGCAACCTTCGCCCGGGGGGCGGACAGACAGCGGGCCGGACCGCCGCTCCCGAGATTCCGCCGACCGACCCCTGTCGCCCGTCAACGGCGTTGACATAACCTCCCGGGCATGAGCGAACGCGTAGTCCCAGAGCCCCGGCGCCGCCGCCGCAGGCCCACCAAGCAGGGTGTGGTGCTCTCCCAGGAGCTGATCATCGGGACCGCGCTGCGGCTGATCGAACAGCACGGCGCGGACGCCCTCACCGTCCGGCGGCTCGGTGCCGCGCTCGGGGCCGACCCCAGCGCCGTCTACCGCTACTTCCACAGCACGGACGACCTGCTGCTGGCCATCGCCGACGAGCTCATCGGACTCGCCCAGGCCGACTGGCGGCCCACCGGCGACTGGCGCGCCGACCTGCGCGCCATCGGCCTGCGGATCCACTCCGCCTACCTGGCCCACCCCCAGGCCGCCCTGCTCGCGGCCCACCGCACCACCGGCCGCACCCACGAGACCGCCGCCGTCGAGGCGATCCTCTCCGTGCTGCGCACGGCCGGCTTCCCGGACCAGGAGGCGGTCCGGATCTACCACGCCTTCGTCGACCAGAGCCTCGGCTTCGCGGCCCTCGACGCCGCCGCCCTCGCCCTCCCGGCCGCCGCGGCCACCGCCGACCTGCAGGTCTGGCAGGCCTCCTACGCCCGGCTCGACGCCACCACCCACCCCCACATCGCCGCCACCGCGCACCTGCTCACCACCGACATGCGGCGCAGCGGGTACCCGTACGCGCTCGACCTGCTGATCGACGCCGCCGGGGCCCGGCTCACGGCGCCGCGCTGAGCACCGACGCCGGCGGGGCCCGGCTCACGGCACCGCGCCGGCCCGGGCCCCGCCGTGCGGTCACTCCGCCAGGTACACCAGTTCACCCCCGACGTAGGTCCGCTCCACCCGGGCGTCGGCGATCTCCGCCGCGGGCGCGGTGAGGATGTCCCGGTCGAGCACCACCAGGTCGGCGAGCTGTCCGACCGCCAGCGTGCCGGCGTCGTCGTGGCCGTTCACGTGGGCCGAGCCGGCCGTGTAGGCGGCGAGGGCGGCGGCCAGGTCGAGGCGCTGCTCGGGCAGGAAGACCCGGCCGTCGTCGGCCCCCGGCTCCATCCGGTTGACCGCCACGTGCAGTCCGGCCAGCGGGTCCGGGCTGCTCACCGGCCAGTCGCTGCCGGCCGCCAGGGTGGCGCCCGCGCGCTGGAGCGCGCGGAACGGGTACTGCCGGGCGGCGCGCTCGGGGCCGAGGAAGGGGATGGTCAGCTCGTCCATCTGCGGCTCGTGCGCCGCCCACAGCGGCTGGATGTTGGCGATCGCGCCGAGCCGGGCGAAGCGGTGGAGGTCGTCGGGGTGGACCACCTGGAGGTGGGCGAGGTGATGGCGGGTGGCGCGCCGGCCGTTGGCGGCGCGGGCGGCCTCGACGGCGTCCAGCGCCTCGCGGACGGCCCGGTCGCCGAGCGCGTGGAAGTGCACCTGGAAGTCGAGCGCGTCGAGTTCGGTGACGTATCCGCACAGGGCGGCCGGATCGACGAAGCTGAGGCCCGAGTTGGCCGTCGGGCAGCCGCAGCCGTCCAGGTACGGGCTGGTCATCGCGGCGGTGAAGTTCTCCGCGATGCCGTCCTGCATGATCTTCACCGAGCCGGCCCGGAACCGGCCGTGGCTCAACTCCTGCCGCCGCTGGACGAGTTCGGGGATCTGCTCGGCGCCCCGGTCACGGTCCCACCAGAGCGCGCCGGCCACCCGGGCGGTCAGCGCGCCGGAGCGGGCGGCGGCCAGGTAGGCGTCGGACGGGTCCGGCTGGCCGTTGAACTCGCCGAGCAGCGCGTCCTGCCAGCCGGTGATGCCGAGCGAGTGGAGCAGGCGCTGGGCGCGCAGCAGGCCGTCGAGGCGGTCGGCGGCGGTGACCGGCGGCACCAGCCGGGCGACCAGGGCGGTGGCGCCCTCCTGGAGCACGCCGGCCGGGGTGCCGTCGGCCTCGCGCTCGATCCGCCCGTCGGCCGGGTCGGGGGTGTCGCGGGTGAGGCCGGCCAGTTCCAGCGCCCGGGTGTTCGCCCAGGCGCCGTGGTGGTCGCGGTTGGTGAGGTAGACCGGGCGGTCCGGCACGACGGAGTCGAGCAGCTGCCGGGTCGGCAGGCCGCCTTCGAAGCTCTCCAGTGACCAGCCGCTGCCGGTGATCCACTCCCGGCCGGGGTCGGCCTCGGTGTAGGCGCGGATCCGCTCCAGGTAGTCGGCCACGCCGACGGTGCCGGTGAGGTCGCAGGCGGCGGACTCGACGCCGCCGAAGACCGCGTGGATGTGGGCGTCCTGGAAGCCCGGCACGAGCAGCTTGCCGGTGAGGTCCACGACCTCGGTGTCCGGCCCGATCAGCTCCCGGACCTCGTCGTGCCCGACGGCGGCGATCCGCCCGCCGGTCACGGCCAGGCTGCTCGCCCGGGTGCGGGCGGCGTCGCCGGTGTGGACGGGGCCGCGGGTGAGGACCAGATCGGCCTTGGTCATGGGTGGTGCTCCGTTCTCGGTGGTACGCGTGTCGGGGTCAGGCGGTCGGGTCGAGGAAGTACGGTGAGCGGCGCCGCCAGCGGGCCCAGGCCGCCGAGGGGAGGCCGGTGACGATCATCAGCACCACCACGGTCAGCTCGAACCAGCCGTTGTCGGCGGAGAGTTCGAAGTGGTCGGCGGAGTCGTAGAAGGTCCAGGCGAGGTAGCCGCCGACGGCGAGCAGCGCCGCCGCACCGAGCAGCGGGCCGACCACGGCGCGCAGGCCCTCCATCGGCGCGGTGCGCAGCAGGTGGCGGAAGCGGACGGCGGCGGCGACGGCCGTGAGGGCGTAGTAGAGGGCGACGATGATGCCGATCGCGTTGACGGCGGCGGAGATCAGGTCGTTGACGGTGGGGATGACGACCGAGACCAGGGCGAGGGCGACGGCGATGCCGGTGATCAGCAGGGTGCCGACGGCGGGGGTGGCGTGCCGGGGGTGCAGCCGGGTCCAGACCGGGCCGAGCACGCCGTCGCGGCCCATCGCGAACAGGCCGCGGGCGGTCGGGATGACCGAGGACTGCAGCGAGGCGACGGCGGAGAACGTCAGCGCGATCAACGGCAGCGCGGCCAGCGGCTGGTGGGCCAGCCTCTCCCCGAAGTAGGTCAGCCCGTGGGCGCCGTTGTCGGCCAACTCGTCGAGGGGGAGCACTCGCTGGAAGGCCGTGCCGGCCAGCAGGAAGAGCAGCATCATCACCACCAGGGCGAGGAAGCCGGCCCGGGAGGCGTCGCGCGGCTCGCGCACCTCCTCGCCGACGCTGAAGACCGATTCGAAGCCCCAGTAGCAGAACACCGCCAGCACCATGCCCTGCGCCAGCGCCTCGAACGAGGGAATGTCGAAGGGGTTGTACCACTGGAGCGAGAACGGCTGGTCCCCGGCGAACAGCCCGTAGCCGCAGAAACCGAGCAGCACGGCGTACTCGAAGACCAGCAGCGCCTTCTGCAGCCGGGCGGCGAGGTCGAGTCCGCGGACGGCGACCAGGGCGGCGCCGACCAGCACGACCAGACCGAGCAGGGTGCACTGGACGGTGGAGTCCGGGTCCAGGCGCAGGCCGAGGATGCTGCGCAGGTGCGCCTCGTCGAGGAGCTGGATGACCGCTGAGCCGGTGACGGTGGTGGTGTAGGCCATGAAGACCACCGTGCCGACGGTGTTCACCCAGCCCGTGAGGAATCCCAGCCAGGGACTGAGCGTCCGGCCGACCCAGCGGTAGCTGCTGCCCGCGTCCGGTTCGACCGCGTTCAGCCGCCCGTAACCGCCGGCGATGGCGAGCACGGGGAGGAAGGCCAGCAGCATGATCGCGGGCAGGTGGAGGCCGACGACGCCGGCCATCAGGCCCAGGCCGATGCCGATGCTGCTGGTGGCGGCCGTGCTGGAGGCGGCGATCGCCGCGCCGTCCAGCAGGCCGATGGACTGGTGCATGGCGCCGTGGCCGGCGCCCGTTCTCGGACCGCTGCCCGTGTCGTCCTTGACCGTCGGTGCCAACGGATCACCGCCTTGCTCGTGGGGGTGGGGGGTGGGGAAGTGCGAGCCATGAAACCGGCGGTGCCCTTTCACGTCAATGCTGTTGTCATAAGGGGTTCAGGCGGCCGACGCTCTCGTGCTACACAGTGCTTTTGACGTACCGTCGACAATTCCTGCCCCTGTGACTCCCCTTCTGGAGAGATCCGTGATATCCATCCGCCCGGCTCGCCGAGCCGTGCTCGCGGTGGCGGCCCTGCTGGCCGCCCTCGTCACCACCGCCCCACCCGCACGAGCGGCGGCGGCCGCACCCGCACCGAGCGGCGACCGGCTCGCCGCCTCCTGGACCGGCCCGCTGAGCACCCGGGGGCGGTACGTGGTCGACGCGAACGGCGACCGGTTCAAGCTCAAGGCCGGCAACTGGGCTGGAGCCCAAGGGACTTGGGAAGGAAGTGGCTCGACCACCGACCCGGCGGACAACCAGGCCGGCCAGGTCTCGTACAACATCCCGCTCGGTCTGGACCGGGCGCCGATCGGCCAGATCCTGGCGGGCTTCCACGGCCTGGGCCTGAACGCCGTCCGGCTGCCGTTCGCCAACGCGCTGATCCACGACACCAGCACCGTCCCGGACGCCGCCGTCGCCGCGAATCCGCAGCTCAGGGGCAAGACCCCGCTGCAGGTCTACGACGCCGTCGTGGCCGCGCTGACCGCCGACGGGTTCGCGGTCGTCCTCAACAACCACACCACCAGCTACCGCTTCTGCTGCGGCCTGGACGGCAACGAGCGCTGGAACAGCGGCCAGAGCACCCAGCAGTGGGAGGACGACTGGGTGTTCATGGTGAACCGCTACAAGGCGGACAAACGGGTCGTCGGCGCGGACCTGCGCAACGAGGTGCGCCGTGACACCTGGGACGACCCCAACTGGGGCCTGGGCGACGGCCACGACGAGTACGCCGCCTTCGAGGAGGCCGGGAACCGGATCCTCCAGGCCGACCCGGACATGCTGGTCATCATGGAGGGCATCAACTG
Source organism: Kitasatospora sp. NPDC059648 (assembly GCF_042734825.1). NCBI lineage: Bacteria > Bacillati > Actinomycetota > Actinomycetes > Kitasatosporales > Streptomycetaceae > Kitasatospora > Kitasatospora sp. NPDC059648. The sequence goes on from NZ_JBHWDU010000021.1 coordinate 19,299, forward strand.
GTACGGCATCCCGGCCGCCGGGTTCTCCCACGGCCGACCGGTGCTCACCCCGGTGGCCACCCTGTCCAACACCCTGATCCGGTCCGACAAGCTCGTCTACGCCGCCCACTTCTACGCCTACACCGGCCCGGCCAACACCGGCGCGGGCAGCGGCCCCGGATCCACCGGCGACCCCCGCTACGAGGACTTCACCCCCGAGCAGCTCGCCCAGGTGGTCGACCAGGAGGCCCTGTTCGTCACCCGGTCCGGGCAGCACTTCACCGCTCCGGTCTGGGTCAGCGAGTTCGGCGCCGCCGGCCGAGGCTCGACCGACGCCAAGGAGCAGGCCTGGTTCGACCGCTTCACCGACCTCCTGGCCGCCAACGACACCGACTTCGCCGTCTGGCCGCTGGTCGGCTGGCAGAACAACGGCGTCCCGAACGACAACTGGGCGCTGCTCTCCTACGACACCGCCGGCCGTCAGCTCGGGCTGAACGACCCCGGCGACTGGCGCGCCGCCGACTGGAACAAGCTGGTCAACGCCCCCTCGTACACCGGGCGGGTCGCACCAGCCGCCCGCTGGAACATGCTCGACCTCGACCACGGGGACCAGAACGTGTCCAGCCGCATGCTGGCCCGGCCCGACTGGAGCCCCGGCAACCGCAAAGGCGACTGCCCGGACGGCCAGCGCCTGGCCGGCCTCGGCCGCAGCAGCGGCCGCGGCCTGTGCACCGACGCCGGCGGCCCCGCCGTCGGCGCCGGCGACTGGGTGACCGTCACCGACCAGCGCTACGTCACCGGCGGCGACTGGGCGTCCGGCTACGACAAGCTCCAGTGCCCCGACAACACCTTCGTCGTGGGCTACAGCGTGCACAACGCCGCGATGTCCGCGCTGCTCTGCGCCCCGGCCGCCACCGCCCTGCCCACCACGGGCCGCACGGTCTGGTTCGACCACGGCGACAACCGCCCCGCCACCGGCGGCTCCGCCGCCGCCGACTGGGCGCCCGGCACCTACAAGGGCCAGTGCGCGGACGACGAGTACGTGGCCGGTGTGGCGGACACCTGGCGCTGGCTGGAGTACGGCGTCCCCGACGCGCTGCTCTGCCGTCCGCTGAGCTGACCGGCCGCGCCCGATCGGGAGCACCCGGTGGCGCGGTGTGACCGGCGCTCCGGGCGGCGTGCCCGGCGGATGCGGCATCCGCCGGGCACGTGCAGTGTGGAGGGGAACGAACCGCCGGGCCGGCGACCGTCCGTAGCACTGCGGGCACCGTCCGGCAGGCGGCCGGAACCAGCCGCCGCCCCTCGACCGAAGGAGGCGCCATGCCGACCAGGACGATCCCCCGTCGGGCTCTGGTGCTGACCGTCGCCGTCCTCACCGCCCTGCCGACCGTGGCGCTGGCCGCGCCCGCGCAGGCGGCCTCCGCGCCCCCGGCCGCATCGGCGGCCGCCGCGGCGCCGGTGCGCTTCGTGGACCTGCCCGACGCCGCGCTGCCGACCGACCGGGCGCCGCACCGGATCACCTTCATGTACCGCAACGACACACGGACGGACCAGACGATCGCCCCGCAGATCCTGGTCGAGTCGCCCGAGAACGGCCCGTTCCTCAGCCCGTCGGACATCCGGCTCGAACAGCTGGGGAGCGACGGCCACTGGCGCACCCTGTGGCTCGGCAGCCAGACCGGCACGCTCTACACCGCGCTGATCCCGGCGAAGACCGTCCTGCACAGCCACCACACGCTCACCGAGCGGTACCGGATCACCGTGCTCCACTCCTCCGCTCGGGGCACGGTAGAGCCCCGGATCGCGATCTACGCCTGAGTCGCGAGCCCCCGGCGCCGCTGCGCTGCTGTGCCGTCGCGCCGGTCACGCCTGGGCGGCCACGGCGCGCAGCCGGGCCGCCGCCTCGACGAGTTCGGCGGGTTCGGCCGCGGCGGCGAAGCCGAGCCGCAGGTGGGCGGCCGACGGCTCGGCCGGGAAGTGGTGGTGGCCGAGGTTGACGGCCACCCCGTGCGCCCGGGCCGCCTCCGCGACGGCCTCCTCGGTGCACCCGGCCGGCAGCCTGACCCACAGGTGCAGGCCGCCCTCCGGCACCCGGTGCAGCGTCCAGTCCGGCACCTCCCGTGCCAGGGCGTCGGCCAGCACGGCGCAGCGCTGGTGCAGGGCGGCGGACAGGGCGCGCAGGTGCCGGTCCCAGGCCGGTGTGCTGAGCAGTTCGACCGCGGCCTCCTGGAGCGGGCGGGCGATGAAGAAGTCGTCCACCCGCCGCATCCCGAGCAGCCGCCGCATCACCGGGCCGCGGGCGATCAGCGCGCCGATCCGCAGGCTGGGCGAGGCGGGCTTGGTCAGCGAGGTGAGGTGGACGACGGTGCCGTCCCGGTCGTCGGCGACCAGCGGTCGGGGCACCGGGCGGCCGTGGCCGAGGTGGCGGGCGAAGTCGTCCTCGATCAGGAACGCCCCGGCGGCGCGGGCCACGTCGACGATCTGGCGGCGCCGTTCGCCGGAGAGGACCGTCCCGGTCGGGTTGTGGAAGGTGGGCTGGCAGTAGAGCAGGCGCGCGCCGGTCACGGCGAAGGCCTCGGCGAGCAGGTCGGGGCGCAGACCCTGGTCGTCCATCGGCACGGGCACCGGGTGCAGTCCGGCGGAGCGCGCGGCGGCGAGCGCGCCGCCGTAGGTGGGTGACTCGACCAGGATCGGGCTGCCGGGCGCCGCGACGGCGCGGAACAGCAGTGACAGCGCGCCCTGCCCTCCCCCGGTGACCAGCACGTCGTCGGGGCCGACGTCGCCGCCCGCCTGCCGGGCGAAGATCGTCCGCAGCGTGGTCAGGCCGGCCGCCGGGGCGCGGTGCCAGGCGTCCGGGCGGCGGGCGGCCCTGGCCAGGGCGCCGCCGAGCAGCCGGGTGGGCTGGAGGCTCTCGTGCGGGTAGCCCCCGGACAGCGGGATGGTACCGGCGGGCACCGTGCCGGGCTGCTCGTCGGGCGCCTCGGGGGCGAACGGGCGGCCGGCCAGCGCCACCGCCTGCCAGGAGGTGTCCGGTTCGCCGCCGGCGGGCGGGCGGCGGGCCGCGACGTAGGTGCCGCTTCCGGGCCGGGTCACCACCGCGCCCTCGGCGGCGAGCAGGGCGATCGCCCGGGAGACGGTGACCGGCCCGACTCCGTGACGGGTGATCAGGTCCCGGCTGCTGGGCAGCCGGTCGCCCGGGGAGAGGCGGGCGATCTCCGTCCGGAGGATCGCCACCAGGGTCTCGATACTGCTACCGTCAGACATGAAGAACGAGAATAGCGCTTTCGCTTCCAGTCCGGAACCGCTCCTGAACGCCGGTCAGGACCGGGTTCCGAACCTCAGCCGGGAACCGCTCCTGGACCTCGCCGCCCTCCGGGCCGACACCCCCGGCTGCGAGGCGGTGATCCACTTCAACAACGCCGGCGCCGGACTGATGGCCCGTCCGGTCCTGGAGACGGTGCTCGACCACCTGCGCCTGGAAGCGGGCATCGGCGGCTACGAGGCCGCCGCCGCGCGCGCCGCCGAGGTCGCCGACTTCTACGCCGCGCTCGCCGAGCTCCTCGGCACCCGCCCCGGCAACCTCGCCTTCGCCGCGAGCGCGACCCACGCCTACTCCAAGGCCCTGTCCGCGATCGACTTCCGGTCCGGGGACGTCATCCTGACCACCCGCAACGACTTCGTGTCCAACCAGATCGCCTTCCTGTCCCTGCGCCGGCGCCACGGCGTCCGGATCGTGCACGCCCCCGACCACCCCGACGGCAGCGGCGCCGACGTCGAGGCCATGGCCACCCTGATGCGCGCCCACCGGCCGCGCCTGGTGGCCGTGACCCACGTGCCCACCAACTCCGGGCTGGTCCAGCCGGTCGCCGAGATCGGTCGGCACTGCCGGGAACTCGACCTGCTGTACCTGGTCGACGCCTGCCAGTCGGTCGGTCAGTACCCGATCGACGTCGAGGCGATCGGCTGCGACCTGCTCACCGCGACCTGCCGCAAGTTCCTCCGCGGCCCGCGCGGTTCGGGCTTCCTCTACGTCTCCGACCGGGTGCTGGGGGCCGGGTACGAACCGCTCCACATCGACATGCACGGTGCGCGCTGGGTCGCCCCCGGCTACTACCGGCCGGTCGACACGGCGGCCCGGTTCGAGGAGTGGGAGTTCCCCGTACGCCACCGTCCTCGGTTGCGCCGCCGCCGTCCGCTACGCGCTGCGGGTCGGGCTGGAGCCGGTGGCCCGGCGCACCCCCGCGCTGGCCGGACGGCTGCGCGAGCGGCTGGCCGCCGTCCCCGGCGTCCGTACGCTCGACGGCGGTCGCGCGCCGGCCGCCCTGGTCACCTTCACCATCGAGGGCTGGCAGGCCGGACCGTTCAAGGCGGCGATGGACGCGCGCGGCATCAACTCCGCGCTCAGCTACCGCGAGTTCGCGCAGTTCGACTTCGCCGACAAGGAGGTGGAGTGGTGCCTGCGGCTGTCGCCGCACTACTACAACACCGAGGACGAGGTCGACGCGGTGGCCGGCACGGTGGCCGAGCTGGCGAGGAGCGCCCGGTGACGCAAATGACCCGGCTCACGTCCCCGCCGGCCACCGAACCCGCACGGCAGAGCCTGTGGCACAACCACGACTTCCTCAGGTTCTGGGTCGGCGAGACGGTCTCGCTGCTCGGCACCCAGGTCACCAACCTCGCCCTTCCGCTCACCGCCATCGGCGCCTGCGGCGCGACCGACGAGCAGGTCGGGCTGCTGCGCCTCCTGCAACTCGTCCCTCACCACCTGCCTCGGCCTCGGCGTGGCGGGGGTGGTCATCGTCAGCCTGCGCCAGGCCGTGACGCCCCAGTCGATGATGGGGCGGATGACGGCGGCCTTCCGGACCCTGCTGTTCGGCGGCGGGTCGCTTGGCGGCCTCGCCGCCGGGTTGCTCACCGGCCGACTCGGCGCCCGGGGTGCGCTGATCGTCGCGGCGGTCGGCTCCGCCGCCGTGGTGGTCGGGCTGCTCGTCTCCCCGGTCGGCCGGCTGCGGGCGCTGCCCGCCGCGCCGTCGCGGTGACCGAGCCCCGACGCCCCCGCGGGCCCGTCCGCGACGGGCGCACGGGGGCGGTCGGGCATGCGCCCCAACTCGCCCCCCGTGCTCCCAAGTCCGGCTTTGCGAAGCATCGGCGCCGCTTATGCCAAAGCTACCCGATCGAGTGAGTTTGGCGACCGCGATTCGCATGTTCCCGCAGGGACTGACCGCTGTCCGGCGACCTGAAACGTGGACACACCGAGCGAGATCCAGCGGCAACATTCTCCGGGTCGATCTGACGACACGTCGGTTGTTCATACCGGAGAGGTGACCACTCGTGACCACCGAGACCGTTCCGCAGAACCAGCAGGGCCAGCAGAGCCTCAGCACCTCCGCCGCCCGGAACCTCGCCACCACCACCAAGACCGTCCCGCAGATGCTCGGGATCACCCCCCGCTACCTCCTGCGGGCCCTGCCCTGGGTGGACCTGGACGCGGGCGTCTACCGGGTCAACCGCCGCCGGGGCTTCATCCTCGGCGACGGCCTGATCAGCACGTACGTCGACGGCGGCGGCGCCACCCGGGTCATCGCCGAGGACCTGCGCGAACTGGCCTTCCTCAGCCAGGTCGACAGCCCGGTGCTCACCGCGCTCGCGGCCGGGTTCACCGAGCGCGAGGTCGCGCCCGGCGAGCTCGTCGTCGACGCCGCCGCCCCGGCCGACCAGCTGCACATCATCGCGTTCGGCCGGGCCGAGAAGCGCGCCACCGGCGCCTACGGCCAGGACGCCCTGCTGGCCGTCCTCGGCGAGGGCGACTTCTTCGACGCCGCCGCCTGGGCCGCCGGCACCGGGACGACCTACCGGGTGCGGGCCGTCACCACCTGCACCGTGCTCTCGCTGGACCGCCGGATGCTCGTCGAACTCGCGGAGCGGGAGCCCTCGTTGCGCGCCCAGCTGGACGAGTTCGCGGCCGGCCAGAGCCCGGTGGACGCCGAGCACCCGATCGAGCTGCACTCGGGCCACCAGGGCGAGCCGTACCTGCCGGAGACCTTCGTCGACTACGACGAGAGCCCGCGCGAGTACGAGCTGAGCATCGCCCAGACCGTCCTCAAGGTGCACACCCGCGTCGCGGACATCTACAACTCCGACATCGACCAGGTCCAGGCCCAGCTCCGGCTGACCGTCGAGGCGCTGCGCGAGCGCCAGGAGTGGGAGATGCTCAACCACGCCGAGTACGGCCTGCTCAACAACGTCGCGCCGACCCAGCGGGTGCGCACCCGCGGCGGCGCGCCCACCCCCGACGACCTCGACGAACTGCTCACCCGGGTCTGGAAGCAGCCCGCCTTCTTCCTGGCCCACCCGCGGGCGATCGCCGCGTTCGGCCGCGAGTGCACCCGGCGCGGGGTGCCGCCGCAGGTCGTCGAGCTGTTCGGCAGCCCGTTCATCACCTGGCGCGGCGTGCCGCTGCTGCCCTCCGACAAGCTGGACCTCAACGGCTCGGCCAACTCGGCGCCCGGCACCACCAACATCCTGCTGATGCGCGTCGGCGAGGAGCGGCAGGGCGTGGTGGGCCTGCGGCCGTCCAAGGTCCCGGACGAGGTCGAGCCCGGCCTGGCCGTGCGCGCGATGGGCGTCGACCGGCAGGCCATCACCTCCTACCTGGTGACCGGCTACTTCTCGACCGCCGCTCTCGTGGACGACGCCATCGCGGTGCTCCAGAACGTCGAGGTGTCCAACTACCATGACTACTCCTGACGGAACCGGGCGCGGCACCGGGATCAGCGGGGCCCCGGGCGGCCTCTCGACGTCGACCACCCTGCCGGGCCGCGGCGCCGCCTCTCCCCCGCACCCGCTCCCCGAGGCCCTCGCCCACGCCGCCGGCGGCGGCCACTACTGGCTGCCGACCCAGGCCGACCGCGGGTCCGCACCCTCCGCCCCCACCGGCGGCTTCGACGTCGAGGCCGTCCGCCGGGACTTCCCCCAGCTGCACCGCGAGGTCAACGGCCGCCCGCTGGTCTGGCTGGACAACGGTGCCACCACCCTCAAGCCCCGCCAGGTGGTCGAGGCCGTCGGCGAGCACTACGCGTCCGGCACCTCCAACGTCCACCGCGGGGCGCACGCCCTCGCCAAGCAGGCCACCCAGATCTACGAGGAGGGCCGCGCCGAAGCCGCCAAGGTGCTCGGCGCCCCGGACCCGGACGAGATCGTCTTCGTCCGGGGCACCACCGAGGCCGTCAACCTGGTGGCCCAGACCTGGGGGCGGGCCAACCTCGGCGTCGGCGACGAGATCCTCGTCTCCGCCGCCGAGCACCACTCCAACCTGGTGCCCTGGCAGCTGATCGCCAAGGAACGCCGGGCCCGGGTCGTCCCCGTCCCGCTGCTCCCGGACGGGCAGTTGGACCAGGACGCCTACCGGGACCTGCTCGGCTTCCGGACCAAGCTGGTGGCGCTCACCCACGCGTCCAACGTGCTGGGCACCGTCCCGCCGGTGGCCGAGATGACCGCGCTCGCCCACCGCTACGGCGCCAGGGTGCTGGTCGACGGCGCCCAGGCGGTCGCCCACTTCCCGGTGGACGTCACCGCCCTGGACGCCGACTTCTACGCCTTCTCCGGGCACAAGGTCTTCGGGCCGACCGGGATCGGCGCGCTGTACGGCAAGCGGGAGCTGCTGGAGGCCATGCCCCCGTGGCAGGGCGGCGGCAACATGATCGACTCGGTGAGCTTCGAGGAGACCAGTTACGCCCCCGTCCCGCACCGCCTGGAGGCGGGCACCGGCCACATCGGCGGGGTGGCCGGGCTGCGGGCGGCCCTGCGGTACCTGTCCGGCCTGGACCGCCAGGCCGCCACCGCGCACGAGGAGCAGCTCACCGCGTACGCCACCGCCGCGCTGCGGACCGTGCCCGGGCTCCGGCTGATCGGTGAGGCGCCTGGCAAGATCGGGGTGCTCACCTTCCTGCTCGCCGGGACGGACCCGATCGCCCTCGCCGGGGCGCTCGACCAGCAGGGCATCGCCGTCCGGGCCGGCCACCACTGCGCCCAACCCGCCCTGGCGGCCTACGGGTTGCAGGCGGCGGCGCGGGCCTCGCTGGCGCTGTACAACACCGTGCAGGACGTCGACTCCCTGGTGACCGCGCTCCGGGGCGTCCAGGCGGAGGCCGCCGCGTCCTGCCCGCCCCCGGGCGTTCACCGGCCCGCGACCCCGCAGCGGGCCGCGTACCCCGCCAGCCCCTCGGCCGTCTCCCCCGCCCAGCCGACGTAGCCGTCCGGGCGGATCAGGAACACCCCGTCCCCGTAGGCCTCGTAGGACGGGATCCGCACCACGGGCACGTCCAGGGGCGGAAGTTCGGCGTCGGTGCCGACGGTGAGCAGGGTCCAGTGCGGCCCGCGGAAGGAGTCGAACAGCCGGGTGCCGCCGCGGCGGCCGTCCGGAGCGCGGTCGCCGGCCCGCAGGGCGTCCGCCGCGTGGGCCGGGCGGGTGTCCACGGCGAGCGCGGACTCCCGGTAGCCGAGGCCGAGTTGCTGGGTGGCGCGGCCGCGCCGGACCACGCCGCGGTGCACCTTGGTGGACAGCTCCAGCATCGCGGCCGCGTTGGCCCGGCGCTCCTCCTGGTAGCTGTCCAGCAGTGCCGTGTCCGCCCGGCCGGAGAGGACCGCGGCCAGCTTCCAGCCCAGGTTGTAGGCGTCCTGGACGCTGGTGTTGAGGCCCTGCGCGCCGGCCGGGGAGTGCACGTGGGCGGCGTCCCCCGCGAGGAACACCCGGCCGGAGCGGAAGCTGTCGGCGAGCGCGGCACGCGGCCGGAACTCGGAGGCCCAGTGCAGCGCGCCGATCTGCTCGGCGGTCAGGTGCGAGCGCTCGGCGACCACGGCGCGGACGGCCTCCAGCGAGAGGTCGACGGCCGCCCCCTCCGGGAACTGGGCGACCAGCTGGAAGTCCTCGGTGCCGGCCAGCGGGCAGATCGCCAGCAGGCCCTGCTCGGCCCGGAAGACGTGCCAGTGGTCGCGGCCCAGCCCGCTGACCCGCACGTCCGCGACCAGCATCGGGCCCGGGTCGACCGTCTCCCCCGTCATCCCGATCCCGAGCAGCCGGCGCACGGTGGAGCGCCCGCCGTCGGCGGCGACCGTGTAGCGCGCCCGGACCGGGCCGCCGGCGGTGAACCCGGCGGTGACGCCGTCCTCGTCCTGGGTGAGGGAGGTCAGCTCGCGCCCGAAGGCGACCTCGCCCCCCAACTCGCGCAGCCGCCGGTACAGCACCTGCTGGGTGCGCCACTGGGGGACCATCAAGGTCTCGGTGTAGGGCTCGGCCTCGGAGGGCTCGGTCGGCTCGTACATCAGGCGCTCGCCCTGCGGCTCGCCGTCCCGCCAGAACAGGTTGGGCGGGTAGTGGCCGGCCGTCGCCCGGAGGTCGGCGAGCACGCCGAAGTCCTCCAGCACCTCCAGGGTGCGCGGCTGGAGGCCCTTGCCGCGCGAGCCGGGGAAGAGTTCCGGGCCGCGTTCGACGAGCAGTGCCCGGACGCCGTGCCGGGCGAGGTCCAGCGCGAGGGCGAGGCCGGTGGGCCCGGCGCCGACGATCAGGACGTCCGTACCGGTCCCGTGGAAATCCGTGCCGTGAGAGATCACGACAACCCCCTTAACGTTGTTAAGTAGCCGCTGCCCGCAGCTTGCACTTAACGGCGTTAAACTGTCAACCGTGACACCGCAGAGAACCCCCAAGCTCGACCGCGCCCTGGTGGTCGACACCGCCCTGCAACTGCTGGACGAGGTCGGCCTGGACGGCCTCACCCTCCGCGCCATCGCCGCCGAACTGGACGTCAAGGCACCGGCGCTGTACTGGCACTTCAAGGACAAGCAGGCGCTGCTCGACGAGATGGCGACCGAGATGATGCGCCGGATGACGGCCGAGGCCGCCGGGGCCTGGGGAGCCGACCGGCCGGCGGGCGACTGGCGGCAGACGTACCTCGGGACCATGCGCGCCCTGCGCGCCGAGCTGCTGCGCCACCGCGACGGCGCCAGGGTCTACAGCGGCGCCCGCTTCACCGACACCTCGTACGCGCCGGCCCTGGACGCCGCACTGCGGGCGCTGACCGAGGCGGGCTTCACCACCGCCGCCGCGACCCGCGCCTGGTACACCGCGTACAGCTACACCATCGGCTACGTCATCGAGGAACAGGCGATGGCCCCCAACCCGTTCGACGGCGAGGAGGGTTACGACGTCGAGGCACGCGCGGAGCGGCTGGCCGCCCACCCGCTGGCCGCCGAGGCGGGCCGGGTGATGTTCCGTGACTTCGACCACGGTTTCGAGCAGGGGCTGGTGGCGATCCTGGCCGGGATAGAAGCGACATTCCTGGCCTGAAAGCGTCGAAACCTGTCCCGTAATCGTCGGATTCGAGAGACATTCATCGGACTTGTCTGCCAAGTGGCAGCCCTGACGAAGAGTCCCGTACGGCGGCGATTTACCGGGTGTTCACATGCTCCCGTCAATCGCGTTCACCGCTACGCTCTAGCGTCTAGCCGCCGCGCCGCGAGAGCTACGCGCGTCACGGCCCCAACTCCTGCCACACATGACGATGACGTCCGAGGAACCGACCATGCACGCAGTCCCCACCCGTAACAGGTGGCTCCGCTACGGTGCCGGCCTGATCGGCGCGGTCTCGCTGGCCGCCTTCGGCGGTGCCCCGGCGGCCTTCGCGGCCGACGGTCCGCAGACCGCCACCCCGATCAAGCACCTGGTGGTGATCTTCCAGGAGAACGTCTCCTTCGACCACTACTTCGGCACCTACCCGAACGCGGCCAACACCGCGGACGACAAGGTGAAGTTCACCGCCAAGCCCGACACCCCGAAGGTGGACGGCCTCAGCGACGACCTGCTGCACAGGAACCCGAACCGCAACAACCCGCAGCGGCTGACCCCGGCGCAGGCCGTCACCTGCGACCAGGACCACACCTACAAGGACGAGCAGCTCGCCTTCGACGGCGGCAAGATGGACAAGTTCGTCGAGCACACCGACATCGAGAGCTGCAAGGCCCCGATGTACACTGCGCCCGGCCTGGTGATGGACTACTACGACGGCAACACCGTCACCGGCTACTGGAACTACGCCCAGCGCTTCGCGATGAGCGACAACTCCTTCGGCACCAACTACGGCCCCTCCACCCCGGGCGCGATCAACCTGGTCTCCGGTCAGCTGCACGGCGGCTACCCGGTCGACCCGAAGACCGGCCAGCAGACCACCGACGCCTACGTGGTCGCCTCCCCGGACGCCAAGGGCATCGGCACCGTCATCAACGACCCCGACCCGGGCTACGACGACTGCTCCGACCCCAAGCACAACCACCTGGTCATGACCGGCAGGAACATCGGCGACCTGCTCAACGAGAAGGGCGTCAGCTGGGGCTGGTTCCAGGGCGGCTTCAAGCCGACCGGCACCAAGGACGGCAAGGCGGCCTGCGAGGCCACCCACAAGAACATCGTCGGCGCCTCGCAGACCGACTACAACCCGCACCACGAGCCGTTCCAGTACTACAAGTCCACGGCGAACCCGCAGCACCTCGCGCCCAAGACCGTCGACGAGATCGGCCACGACGGCCAGGCCAACCACCAGTACGACCTGACCGACTTCGACGCCGCCCTCCAGCACGGCAACCTGCCGGCCGTCAGTTACCTCAAGGCCGCCAACTACCAGGACGGCCACGCCGGTTACTCCGACCCGCTGGACGAGCAGCACTTCGTCGTCGACACCCTGAACAAGCTGCAGAAGTCCAAGGACTGGGCCTCCACCGCCGTCGTCATCGCCTACGACGACTCGGACGGCTGGTACGACCACAAGTACGCCGAGCCCGTCAACGGCTCCAGGGACGCGGCCAACGACAGCGTGAGCGGCCCGGGCCAGTGCGGCAAGGACGCCGGTGCGGGCGGCTACGCCGACCGCTGCGGCTTCGGCCCGCGCCTGCCGCTGCTGGTCGCCTCGCCGTACGCCAAGTCCAACTTCGTCGACCACACCCAGACCGACCAGACCTCGATCCTGCGCTTCGTCGAGGACAACTGGAAGACCGGCCGGATCGGCGACTACTCCTTCGACGAGCACGCCGGTTCCATCGAGGGCATGTTCGACTTCAAGAACCCGCAGTCGGCCACCCTGATCCTGGACCCGACCACCGGTCAGCCGGCCGGCGGCGACACCCCGAGCGGCCGGCCCACCGGCGGCTCCTCCACCACCCCGGCCGGCTCGGCGACCTCCGCCTCCACCGACGGCGGCACCGCCGTCGCCGGGGCCACCAGCAGCGTCTCCGGCCCGCCGCTGGCCGAGACCGGCGCCAACTCCGGCACCGGTCCGATAGCGGCCGCGGCCGTCGCCCTGCTGGCGCTCGGCGGCGGTGCGGTCCTCCTCGCCCGCCGCAAGCGCGGCCGCCGCGCCTGACGCCCGGCCCGCACCCGCGACACCCCCGGCACCGCCGGGTCCTGGCTGCCAGGACCCGGCGGTGCCAGCGTCCGGTCGGGGCCCCGGGCTACCCTTCCCGCCATGAGCTCCACCGCCGCCCTCCGCCGCCGCGTCCTCCTGGGCGCCGCCCTGGCCGCGGCCCTCACCGCCGGCTGCTCCGACGGGTCGGGGCCGGTGCGCTCGCTGCGGCTGGCGACCGGGCCCGAGGGCGGTCCGTACAACGCCTTCGGCCGCTCCTTCACGGAGGCCGTGACGGCGGGCGGACGGCTGACCCTCACCCCGGTGGGCAGCGCGGCCAGCGTGGACAACCTCCAGCAGCTCGCCGACGGCTCGGTGGACCTCGCCCTCACCACGGCGGACGTCGCCGAGGACGCGGTGCTGGGCCACGACACCTTCGACCACCCGCTCGGCCTGACGGCGCTGGCCCGGGTGTACGTCAACTACCTGCACCTGCTGGCCCCGGCCGACGGCCCGGTGCGCGAACTCGCCGACCTGGCGGGCCGTCGGGTGGCGACCGGCGCGGTGGGCTCCGGGCTCCAGGTCACCGCCGCGCGGCTGCTGCGGCAGGCGGGGATCGGCGTGCGGCAGCAGTCGCTCGGGCTGGCCGAGTCACTGGCCGCGCTGCGCGCCGGCGCGCTGGACGCGGTGTTCTGGTCCGGCGGCGTGCCGACGCCCGCCGTGTCCGCGCTCGCCCGGGAGCTGCCGCTGCGGTTGGTACCGCTGGACGCCGTGGCCGCCCGGCTGCGCGAACGCTACGGCCCGGTCTACACCGGGGTCACCCTGCCCGCCGGCGCGTACGGCCCGGCCGGCCCGGCCGCCACCCTCGGCGTCGGCAACTACCTGACCGCCCGGCCGGGCGTGCCCGAGGACGCCGTCCGGCAGCTGCTCGGCATCCTCTTCGACCGGTGGGCCACCCTGCTGCGGTCCGTGACGGCGGGCGCCCGGCTGGAGCCCCGGTTCGCCGTCTCCACCGGCGCCGTGCCGCTCCATCCGGGAGCGGTGGCCTACTACCGCTCGGTGTACGGGTGAACGGGTAACGGGCCCGGCGGAGAGCGTGACGGTTCGGTGACGTCGAGGCCAACGGCCACGACGCCGGACTCGATGCCAACGGCGTCTACATGGTGCTCGGCGCCGGCGGCGAGATCAGCGCCCACGGGTGAGGCCCCGGCCAGGGCAGCCGGAACTCGACGGTCAACCCGTGCGGGCAGGTCGCGCCCACGGTGAGCGATCCACCGCAGGCGCGCGCGAGTTCGTCCGCGATGGCCAGACCGAGCCCGGTGCCGGGGATGTTCTGGTGCTCCGGTGCCCGGGCGAACCGGCCGAGCAGCAGGGGCAGTCGGCTCGCCGGGACACCGGCGCCGGTGTCGGTGACCCGCACCACGGCACCGCCTTCGGGCCGGGCGGCGGCCACCACCCGTACGCGCTCCCCCTCCGGGACGAACTTGCTCGCGTTGTCCAGCAGCGCGTCCAGGATCCGCCCGGTCGCGTCCGGGAGCCCGAAGGCCCGCAGGCCGGGCGCGACGTCCGCCGTCAGCTCCAGCCCGCCCGCCTCGAACACCGGCCCCCAGGCGGCCACCCGCTCGGCGACGGCCGCCGAGACGTCCTGCTCCTCGACCGGAGCCGTGGCCGCCTCCAGCCTGGCCAACGCCAGCAGGCCGTCGAGCAGTTCACCCAGCCGGTCCGCCTCGTCCAGCGCCAGCGCGTGCGCCTGCCGCCCGGGGCCCGGTCCGAGGTGCGGCTCGGCGTTCTCCAGTTGCAGCACCAGGGTGGCCAGCGGGTTGCGCAGCTGGTGGGAGGCGTCGGCGACGAAGTCCCGTTGACGGCGCAGGGATTCGGCGACGGCCTGCGCCATGCCGTCGAAGTGCCGTCGTAGCCGCCGTAGCTCGGGCGGTCCGGTGTCGGAGGCGACGCGCGGTTCGAAGCGCCCGCCGGCCACCGTGGCAACGGCGCGGTCGAGTTCCCGGACGGGCCGCAGCAGCCAGCGGGCGATCCCGGCCGCGACCAGCGCGGCGGCACCGAAGGCGATGACGGCCCCGGCCGCGATCAGCGCCCAGCGGACCAGCACGTCGTGGCGCGCGGCGCCGGTCGGAACGGTCAACAGGACGGCGCCGCCCACCCGTTCGTCCTGACCGACCGGCTCGGCCAGGACCACGGTGTCCGGCCCCCAGGGGCGGACGGTGGGCAGTTCCTCGGTGGAGCGGCCGGTGAGGGCGCGGTCCTGGGCCCGCTGAGCGGCCCTGCCGCTCGGGGCCGGCCCCGCCCGGCCGACGGTGCGGCCGGCGGTGTCGACCACGGTCACGGCGGAGCCGTAGAGCTCGGCGTAGCGGGTGAGTTCGGCGTCGAGTTCGCGGCGGTCGGCGGGGGTGCGGATCCGGTCGGCGAGCTCGGCGAAGCGGACGCCGTCGGCCCGGCGCTGAAGCAGCAGGTGCTCCGTGCGGCCGCGGGCGTAGGAGTCGGCCAGCGGCAGCGCGAGCAGCAGCACGGCGGCGCCGATGAGCGCGGTGAGCACGGCCAGCAGGCGGCGCCTCACGGGCCGTCCAGGGTGCCGAGCTGGTAGCCGTACCCGCGGATGGTGCGGACCAGGGCCGCCCGGCCGGTCTTGGCGCGGATGCCGGCCACGTGCACGTCCAGCGAGCGCGAGGAGGCGAGGAAGGCGTCACCCCAGATCCGGTCGAGGATCTCCTCCCGGGAGCGGACGTCGCCGGGCTGGGCGGCGAGCAGCGCGAGGACGTCGAACTCGCGGCGGGTGAGCCGGACGGGCGTGTCGTCGACGGTCACCGTGCGCGCGGCCAGGTCGATCGCCACGTCGCCGGTGCGCACCTGCCGCTCGCCGCCGCCCGGTTCGGGTGCGGAGCCGGTGCGGCGGCGCACGGTGTCGATCCGGGCGATGAGTTCGGCCATCCGGAACGGCTTGACCACGTAGTCGTCGGCCCCGGCCCGCAGCGCCTGGAGGACGTCCCGCTCCTCGCTGCGCGCGGTCACCACGATCAGCGGCAGGGCGCACACGGTGCGGAGCTTGCGCAGCAGGTCGAGACCGTCGAGGTCCGGCAGCCCGAGGTCGAGCAGGACGAACTCGGCCTCCCTGGCGTGCCGCAGCGCCTCCACGGCGCGGACCACCCGGCGCACGGTGTGGCCGCGCCGGGCGAGCGCGGTGGTGAGGGCCTGGGCCATGCGGTCATCGTCCTCGACGAGCAGCATGTGCATGGACCCTCCCCACCTCTGAGGGGACTACCGTACGGCCTCGGTCACGGCCGCCCCTGCCGGGGCCTCCCCGGGGCTGAGCACCGCGTTCCTGGTGTCCGGCATCAGGACGTACACGACCAGGGAGACCAGGGCGCAACCGGAGACGTACCAGAAGAAGCCGGACTCGTGTCCGTCGTTCTTGAACCAGAGCGCGACGTACTCGGCGGTGCCGCCGAACAGCGCGTTGGCGAGGGCGTACGGGAGGGCGACGCCGAGGGCGCGGATGCGGGTGGGGAACAGTTCCGCCTTCACGGCCGCGTTGATCGAGGTGTAGCCGGTGACGATGACCAGGGCGACCAGCGAGAGCCCCAGCGCGGACCAGTAGCCGGAGGCCGAGCCGAGCGCGGTCATCAGCGGGTAGGTGCCGACGGTGCAGCCGAGCGCGAAGGTGATCAGCAGCGGGCGGCGGCCGATCCGGTCGGAGAGCAGGCCGGCCAGCGGCTGGATCGCGGCGAAGACGGCGAGCGCGGTGAAGCTGACCAGGGTGGCGGTGTTCTTGGCGAGCCCGGCGCTGCCGATCAGGTACTTGGTCAGGTAGGTGGTGTACGTGTAGTAGGCGACGGTGCCGCCCAGGGTGAGGGCCATCACGAGGAGGGCCTGGCGCCGGTGCTCCCATAGGCTGCGCAGGGTGCCCCGGGTGCCGTCGTGCTCCCGGCCGCCGGTCTGCTCCCGGCCGCCGGTCCCGGCGGTGCGGGCCTCGGCGGTGAAGGCCCCGGTCTCCGGCAGCCGGCGGCGCAGCCAGAGCACCACGCCCGCGAGGACGGCGCCGAGCAGGAACGGCATCCGCCAGCCCCAGGAGTGCAGTTGGGCGCTGCTGAGGGTGTGCTGCAGGACGATGAGGATGCCGAGGCCGAGGAGCTGGCCGCAGGTCATCGACACGTACTGGAAAGAGGAGCCGAGGCCGCGCCGGTTCGGTGCGGAGGCCTCGGTCAGGTAGGTGGCGCTCGCGGCGTACTCGCCGCCGATGCTCATCCCCTGGAGCAGCCGGGCGAGCAGCAGCACGACGGCGCCGAGGTAGCCGGCCCGCGCGTAGGTCGGGGCGACGGCGATCAGGACGGCTGCCGCGGACATCATGGTGACGGTCAGGGTGAGGGCGCTCTTGCGGCCGTGCCGGTCCGCCGCCCGGCCGAGCAGCCAGCCGCCCACCGGGCGCATCAGGAAGCCGACCGCGAAGATGCCGGCGGTGTTCATCAGCTTCGCGGTGGAGTTGCTACCGGGGAAGAAGTCGTCGGCGAAGTAGACGGCGAAGCTGGCGTAGACGAACCAGTCGTACCACTCCACCAGGTTGCCCAGCGACCCGCCGACCAGGGCGAGCCGCCGCCGGGCGCGCTCATCGCCGGGAGGCTGCGGACGGACGGCGGCGACGGTGGACGGGGACATGGCGGCTCCCGGGGATCGGTGCGGCGGGGTGGTGCCCCAGAGCGTGCCGCCGCCCGCCGCGCAGCGGCAAGGAACGCCGCCCGGATCTAACGTTCCGCTAAGGAAGCCGGAGGCTGGGGTGCCCCTCCCGCCCGTCGGGGCCCGCGCGGCGACACGCGTTACATTGGCGGGAAGGGGCCCGATCCCCGATGAGGTGTGGCCGATGCACACGATCACCGACTGGCTGCGCGGCCTGTCCGGCCCGGTGGTGTACGCGGCCGTCGGCGGCATGGTCTTCGCCGAGGACGCCCTGTTCTTCAGCTTCCTCATCCCCGGCGAGACCGCCGCCGTCCTCGGCGGCTTCCTCGCCCACCAGGGCGGCGCCTCCCTCGGCTGGATGGTCCTGGTGGTGGTCTGCGCGGCGATCCTCGGGGACTCCGTCGGCTACGAGATCGGCCGCCACCTCGGCCCGGCGGTCCTGCGTGTCCGACCGCTGCGCCGCCATGCGGAGCAGGTCGACACGGTGCAGGACCTGATCCGCCGACGCGGACCGGCCGCCGTCTTCGTCGGCCGGTTCATCGCCTTCGTCCGCCCGCTGGTGCCCTCGCTGTCCGGGGTGTCCCGGATGCCCTACCGCCGGTTCTTCTTCTACAACGCCCTCGGCGGGCTCGTCTGGGGCGTCGGCTTCACCCTTCTGGGCTACTTCGCCGGGGCCGCCTACACCAGGGTGGAGGGCACCGTCGGCCGGGTCACCGCCATCACGCTAGTCGCGATCGTCACCGTCGCCGTCCTAACCTGGTTGCTGCGGCGCCACCACCGCCGGGGCCACTCCCGGTCCGACGAGCCGCCCGACGAGCCGTCGGACGAGACGCCGGACGAAACGCCCGACGACCGCGGCGGACGGGAGTCCTGAACCGGGGACCGCTACTGGAAGGACCGCCGGTCCGGCGCGCAGACCCGGCCGCGTGCCGGCAGTTCGCCGTCCACCAGGTAGCGCTCCTCGTGGCCGGACGCGCAGCCGCTCGGGTTGCCGAGCACGGTGTGCCCGTCACCGCCGACGGTCAGCAGCCGGCCTCGGGCGAGGGTGTCGGCCAGGGCCCGGGAGCCCTCGTACGGCCAGGCCGGGTCACCGGTGTTACTACCGGCGGGGCCGCGGCGGCCGAGGCCGCAGCCGGGGTGAGACCGGCCAGCAGCAGGCCCGCGGCCGTGGCGGCCGCGGTGCGGAGGGTGGCGGTGAAACGGGGGGGTCGGGGCACGGGCGGCCCTCTCGTCGGTCGCAGGGGCCGGATGCATCACAGGAGGCCACGCACTCGCATGGCACTGGAGAGTCTCAGGAGTCATCCGCTCGGACGTCACGCAGTCTTCCGCCCTCCGCTGTCAGGACGCCCTCGGCCCGCTGTCGGATCACCGGCACGCCGCTGACGCCGCGATCACCTTTGCTGACGAGATGTCAGCAGATTGCGCGCAGCGTCTTGACGGTGAACTGACAAGACCCTAGAACGTAGTCAGCTCCCCGATCCCCACCTCCCGGGAGCAGCGAAAGGTCGTCTTCTCGCCCCCCTCACCGAGGAAGAGGCTGTCCCATGCGCCCACTCCCCCGCTGGACCGTTCCGGCCGCCCTCGCCGCGCTCGCCCTGGCCGCGGCGGCCCCCGCCTCCGCCCGCCCGGCCGACGCCGCCGGGCCCGTGCTGACCGCCGGCGGCACCGCCGTCGCGGCGGGCGACGCCCTCGCCGCACCGCTCGCCGCCGGCAGCAGCGCCACCTTCTACTCGACCACGACCAGCACCACCGGCGTCACCTGCGCCACCTCGCAGTTCTCCGCCGGCGTGCTCACCAATCCGGCCGCCCCCGGCGTCGCGACCGAGTCGCTGACCGGGCTCACCTTCGGCTCCTGCACCGCCAACGTCACCGGCGTCACCTCGGTGGAGAGCCTGACCGTCGACACCCTCCCCTACGGCGTCTCCGTCGACGACGCCACCGGCCTGCCGGTCACCCTCACCGGCGGCAGCGCCGGACCGATCCAGGCCACCGCCGTCCTCGACACCTGGTTCGGCACCATCACCTGCACCTATCAGCTCAGCGGAGCCTTCACCGGCACCGCCGACAACGGCGGCAGCAGCCTGACCTTCACCAACGAGCACTTCGCCAAGAGCGGCGGCTCCGGCCTCTGCCCCGCCGACGGCTACTTCTCGGCCGGCTACGGCCCGCTCGCCGACACCAGCCTGCCCGGTGCTCCGGCGGTCACCGTGAACTGACCCGCATGCCCCGGGCCGGCCGAATCCGGTCGACCCGGGGCCCGGCGGAGCCGGTCGGCCCGGGCTGGGGACCGATCAGACCGGGGCGGGGTTCCTGGTCGCGCTGCTCGTGCTCTCCCTCACCCGGGCCGGCCTGCTCGACGGGCCGCTGCGCACCATCGTGGCCACCCTGGCGATCCTGCTGCCCGGCGGTCTGCTGGTCACCGGCCTGTCGGAGGTCGCCGCGGGCGCCGCCAGCGCGGGGACGGCCCGGCTGGTGTCCGGCCCGGTGCAGCTCGCGCTGTTCCTGGCCGGGGTGGCCGCGGCCACCAGCGCGATCGGCATGCCGGCCAGCGCGCTGGCCAACATCCAGGTGGCCAAGCCGAGTTGGTGGGTGATCGGGATCGGTCTGGCGATCGCCGTGGCGGGGGTCGTGGTCAACGTCAGCACCCCGCCCGCGGCCATCCCGTGGATCGTCGCGGTGATCGCGGTCAGCGTCACCGTCCAGGTGGCGGTCGGACAGGTCCACGGCGCGGCGATCGGCGGCCTGGCCGGTGCGGTCAGCGCGGCGGTCGCGGCCACCGTGGTGCACTGGCTGCCGGGCGGGCCGCTCTGGCAGGTGCTCTACCTCCCGGCGTTCTGGATCGTGGTGCCGGGTTCCTTCGGACTGCTCAACACCGCCCAGATCGAGGTCGGCAACGGGGCCCAGTCGGTGCTGGCCGCCGTGTCGGCGGTGTTCGGGGTGTCGATCGGCCCCCTGATCGGCTCGGTGATCAGCCGGATCCCGCGCCCCGCCCTGGCCGTGCCCCAGCTGCGGGCCTGACCGGCGACGTCCGGGGGCGCCGGTCGGCGGCACCCCCGATACCGGGCGGGATCCCGAGGAGGAAATCGTGGACTACGGACTCGGCGTCCGGCTCGACCGGCCGTTCCAGCAGGCGGTGGCCGACGTCACCGCCGCGCTGAAGGAGCAGGGCTTCGGCGTGCTGACCACCATCGACGTGCGGGCGACCCTGCACGAGAAGCTCGGTGAGGAGCTGGAGGACTACCTGGTCCTCGGCGCCTGCAACCCGGCCCTCGCCCATCGCGCGCTCCCGGCCGACCGCCGGGTCGGCCTGCTGCTGCCCTGCAACGTGGTGGTCCGCCGGGACGGCGAAGCGACCGTGGTCGAGGCCGTCGACCCGCAGACCCTGGTCACCCTCGCGGGGGCCGGCGGCGGCCTGGCCGAGGTCGCCGACGAGGCGGCCCGGCGGCTGTCCGCGGCCCTCGCCTCCCTCGGCGCCTGACGGCGGACCCGGGACGGCCCTCGCTACCCGCCGGCCGTCCCCTGCTCGGCCGGCGGCCGCACCGCGCTGCGCCGGACGGCGAGCAGGGCGGTGTCGTCCGTCCGGCGGCCGCCGGTGTGCCGGACGACCGCGGCGGCGACGGCCTCCACCAGGTTCTCGGGCGCGGTGGCCCCGGGCCGGCCCACCAGCTCGTCCAGTTGGGCGCGGAGGCCGAAGAAGGCGCCCTGCCGGTCCCGGGCCTCGGTCACCCCGTCCGAGACGATCAGCACGGTCTCGTCCGTGCCCAGCCGCAACCGCCGGACCTCGGGCAGCCCGCCGGCCAGCTGGGCGAGCCCGAGCGGGGCGCCGCCTCCCGGAGGCAGCTGCCGGACGCCGTCCGGGCCGAGGACGTGCGGGCCGTCGTGGCCGAAGTTGACCACCTCGATCTCCCCCGGGGCGTCGTCGGGGAACGAGATGACCACCGCCGTGACGAACCGC
Organism: Kitasatospora sp. NPDC059648; assembly: GCF_042734825.1. NCBI lineage: Bacteria > Bacillati > Actinomycetota > Actinomycetes > Kitasatosporales > Streptomycetaceae > Kitasatospora > Kitasatospora sp. NPDC059648. The sequence goes on from NZ_JBHWDU010000021.1 coordinate 40,302, forward strand.
TCCTCCTCCGCGCCCAGTCGGGAGGCCAGCAGGTTCTGCCGGTGCACCCGCTCCTCCAGCCGGGAGGCGAGGGTCGCGAGGTCCGCCTCGCGGAAGGCGGTCTCCCGGAAGCAGCCGACCAGGGCAGCCGCCGTGGAGACCGCGGGCAGCCCCTTGCCCTGGACGTCGCCGAGCACCACCCGCGCACCGAAGGGCGAGGCCACCACGTCGTAGAAGTCGCCGCCCACCCTGGCCTCGACGTCCGCCGCCAGGTAGCGGGCCGCCGAGTCCACCCCGCCCCAGCCGGGCGGCACCGGACGCAGCACCACCTGCCGGGTGGTCTCGGCGGCGCCCTGCAGATGGCGCACGTAGGCGGCGGCCTGGGCCCGGAACACGCTGAGCGGCAGGGCGAGGACGCAGCCGGCCAGCACCAGGAGGAAGTCCTCGACCCCCTGGGACTTCGCCCAGATGCTGTCCAGCGCGGGATAGGCGACGACGGCGAAGCCGCAGAACACCGCGGTGGCCACCGGACCGCACAGCCCGGCGGCCACCGCCGGCACCAGGGCCAGCCAGCTGACGGACGCGAAGGAACGGGGCGTCAGCGCGTCCACGACCACCACCGCCACCAGCAGCAGCGCGGGGATCAACCATGAGCGGTGCCCGTACCGGACCAGCACCGGCAGCTGTGCGCCCGGCCCCGACGGCGGCTGCGGCAGCCGGTTCACCTCCGCGGACCGCACCCGCACCCCGCCCCTCCGCTCCTCCGGTGTTCCGGTGTTCCGCCGATGTCCCGTTCGCCCGCCGCGCTATGGGACGGGGCCGTCCGCCAACGTTAGGCGGCCGGGCCCGCCGGGGCAGCCGAAGCGGCGTCGAGGGCTCCCGGCCGTCGCCCGGTCGGCCCAGCCGGCCCGCTCACCCGGCCGCGCTGGGGTCAGCTGACGGGAGCTAACCTGACCCCGCACCGAAAGCCCGCACGGGCTCCGCGAACGAAAGGCCTCCGCGATGAGCACCCCCAGCACCCCCGTCGTCGAGCGGGCGGACGCGCTGCACCGGTACGAGGTCCGGGTCGACGGCGAACTCGCCGGCTTCACCGAGTACCTGGACCACGACGGGCAGCGCGTCTTCTACCACACCCTGGTCGAGGACGCCTTCGCCGGCCGCGGCCTGGCCGGGCAGCTGGTCCAGGAGGCGCTGACGGACGTCCGGGCCGCCGGGAAGCGGATCGTCCCGGTCTGCCCGTACGTGGCCAAGTTCCTGATCAAGCACGATGAGTTCTCCGACATCACCGACGAGGTCACCCCGGAGGTCAAGGACTGGCTGCGCACCCAGCTGCGGTAGCGCCCGTCCGTCCGGCCCGGGGGGCCGTCGGGCCTCGACAGCGCCCCGGGCCTGCCGCGAACCTGGTCGCCCATCCCGCCGAAGGGACGCGGCGGGCGGTGGCCGGCGGGGTGCTGGCGCAGGTGAACGCCGAGGTGGGTCAGGCCTGATCACCGGTCAGTCCTCAGCACGGGCCGGGCGCGAACCACGGGCCGGCCTCGCAGAGCGCACAGGGCCCCGACGGGCGTTCGCCGCCCGCCGGGGCCCTGTCGTCACGCCGTCACGCGGACCGGGTCGTCACATGTTGATCATGTGGCCGGCGAGGCCGTGGATGGCCTCCTTGACCGCCTCGCCCAGGGTCGGGTGGGCGTGCACGTTGCGGGCGACCTCGTGGACGGTGAGGTCCCACTGCTGGGCCAGCGTCAGCTCGGGCAGCAGCTCGGTGACCTCGGGGCCGATCAGGTGGGCGCCGAGCAGCTCGCCGTACTTGTCGTCGCTGATGACCTTGACGAAGCCGATGGGGTGGCCGAGGCCGTGCGCCTTGCCGTTCGCGGTGAACGGGAACTTGGCGACCTTGACGTCGTAGCCCTGCTCCCGGGCCTGCGCCTCGGTGTAGCCGAAGGAGGCGATCTGCGGCTGGCAGTAGGTGGCGCGCGGGATCATCACGAAGTCCACCTCCTGGGTCTCCACCCCGCCGATCGTCTCGGCGGCGATCACGGCCATCGTCTCGGCGGCGTGGGCGAGCATCAGCTTGGCCGTCACGTCACCGATCGCGAAGATGTGGTCGACGCTGGTGCGGCCGCGGCCGTCCACCGCGATGGCGTTGCGGTCGGTGAGCTTGACCCCGGTGTTCTCCAGGCCGTAGCCGTTGACCCGCGGCGCGAAGCCGATCGCCTGGAGCACCTTGTCGGCCTCCAGCACCTGCTGCTCGCCGTTCTTGGTGACGGTGACCCTGACCCTGCTGTTCGGGTCGCTGTCGTCGATCGACTCCACCCGGGTGGAGGTGAGCACCTCGATGCCCAGCTTGCGGTACTGCTTGGCGAGTTCGGTGGAGACCTCGACGTCCTCCAGCGGCACCATGCGGTCCAGGAACTCGACGATGGTGACCTTCACGCCGTAGTTGTGCAGCACGTAAGCGAACTCGACGCCGATCGCGCCGGCGCCCGCGATGATGATGCTCTCCGGCAGCTCCTCGGTGAGGATCTGCTCCTCGTACGTGACCACGCGCTCGCTCAGGCTGGTGCCCGGCAGCAGACGGGTGGTGGCACCGGCGGCGATGATGCAGTGGTCGAAGGTGACCACGTCGAAGCCGCCGCCGCTGAGCGCGACCTGGAGGGTGTGGTCGTCGACGAAGGTGCCCCAGCCGTCGTACTCGGTGATGCCGTTCTTCTTCATCAGGTAGTGGACGCCCTTGACCCGGCCGTCGGCCACCGTGCGGCTGCGGCGGAAGGCCTCGCCGAAGTCGAAGGTCACCTGACCCTCGACCTTGATGCCGAAGGTCTTGGCCTCCTTGGTGAAGATGTGGGCGAGCTCGGCGTTGCGCAGCAGGGCCTTGGAGGGGATGCAGCCGACGTTGAGGCAGACGCCGCCCCAGTACTTGGCCTCGATGACCGCGACCTTCAGGCCCAGCTGCGCCGAGCGGACGGCGGCGGTGTAGCCGCCGGGGCCCGCGCCGAGGACGACGACGTCGTAGTGCGTGCTCATGTTTGCTGACTCCTCCGAGGGTGTCACGGTGTCGTGATCTCGGTCCCATGGTGTCAGGACCGGACCCGGCGCACCCACCGGGTCTCGGCGGATGCGCTCCGCGCGGCACCGTACAGGGCTCGGGGCCGGATTGTCAGTGATGTCGGCTACGGGGGCTCGCGCCCGGCCCCACCAGGGGCGATGACGGAGGGCGGGCGCGGATGGCGGTAGGTGCCCGCCGGGCGGGCGGGCCCGCCGCCCGAGGACGGCAGCGGGCCCACCCGGGCGTCAGGCCGCCGCCTCGTGGGCTTCGGCTCCGCCCGTACCGGTGCTGCCGGAGGTGCTCGTACCCGCTCCGGCCGCCGCCCGACCGGCGGGGCGCCGGGCCGGTACGGGCTGCCGCAGCGAGGAGAGGTCCCAGGAGTAGGTGCCGACGGCGTGGGCGATCACGTCGATGTTGACGTCGAAGGCCGCCATGTCGATGTTGTCCAGGTCGTCACAGGCCTTGTGGTAGCAGGCGTCGAAGGCGGTGCCCGCCGTGCCGCCGTAACGGGCCTGCTGCGCGGGGGACTTGATCACCTCGGCGCCGGTGTCGGTGCCGCCGGCCGGGATGCCCGCGTCGATGAACGGTCCGTAGTCGGAGCGGCCGTTGAAGGCGGAGGGGTCGTGCGGCAGGCCGCGGCCGTCCAGGTAGCCGGTGAGGTCCCGCTCGATCTGGGCGGAGCCCTCGGGGCCGCCGTCGCCGCCCGCGCTGCCGGAGCCGTTGTAGACGAACTGCGCGTAGTTGGGGGATGCGATCATGTCGAAGTTGAGGTAGAGCCGGATCTTCCCACGGTCCGCCCCGGAGAGCGACTTCACGTACGCCTCGGAGCCCTTGAGGCCGAACTCCTCGGCGGACCACCAGGCGAACCTGACCTTGTTCTTCACGGGGCGGACGCCGAGGTTCCTCGCGACCTCCAGGATGCCGGCCGCGCCGGAGCCGTTGTCGTTGATGCCCGGTCCGGCGGGCACGGAGTCCAGGTGCGCGCCGATCATCACGGTGTCGGCCGGGTCCCCGCCGCGGGTCTCGGCGATGACGTTCCAGGTCTTGCGCGGCTCCATGAAGGTCCGGATGTCCAGGTTCACCCGCACGGGCCCGGCGGCGGCCTTCGCGGCCAGTGCCTCGCCGGCCGCCGCGGTAATCCCGCCGGTCGGGATCTTCCCCGCCGTGGGCTCCCCCAGGGTCCCGCTGAGTTCGCCGTCGGCGTTGTTGTAGATCAGCGCCCCGAGGGCGCCGGCGCCCGCCGCGGCCGCCTGCTTCTCGGCGAAGCTGCACCCGCCGCGCCGGATCAGCGCGATCCGGCCGGTGACGGAGCCCGCCGGGTAGTCGGCGGGCGTGCAGCCGGTGGCGGCGCCGACCGGGGCGACGCCCAACTCGGCGTCCAGGCCTGCCTGCGGGCCGCTCGCCGAGTAGGTCATGGCGATCACCGGAACCGACTCGGCCTGCGGTGACACCACGTCCAGGCGCTGGGCGCGGGCCTCGAAGAAGGTGTACTCGAACTCCTGCCGGGACACCCTGAGCCCGGCTCGCCGGGCCTGCTCGTAGACGTAGTCCGCCGACTGGTCGTGGCCCTTCGAACCGGCGGCTCTGGTGCCGCCGTTGCGGTCGGCGATCCGTTGCAGCGCGGCGAGCGTGTCGTGCGCGTGTTCGGCACTGCTGGCCGCGACCAGCCGCTCCGCCAGCTTGGCGCCCCGGCGGGCCGGGTCGGGATCCGCGTTCGCGCTTCCGGCGCTGACCAGCAGCAACGGGGTGGCCAGGGTGGCGACGGTGAGTGCGGCGCCCGTGCGGTTCCAGCTGTGCGGCTTCAAAACGACTCCCTCCGACGGACCGTGGACTCACGATTTGACATGACCGGGATCGCCTTGCCAAGGCCGCCGCGCGGTCGCGAAATGCGCGGGACGGCCCGCGCTGTGATCCTGGAGGGGCGGGGGCGTCCCATCCAGGAGGGTGACCACATGTCCATGCTGGATAAGCTCAAGAACCTGCTGAAGGGCCACGAGGACCAGACGGAGAAGGGCGTCGACAAGGCGGGTGACGCCTTCGACGAGCGCACCGAGGGCAAGTACGGCAGCCAGACCGACATGGCCCAGGACAAGCTGAAGGACCAGTTCCGCGAGCCGCCGCCGCAGTAGCGGCCGAGATCGGGTCCGCCCCACCGGGTCGGGCCACGGCGTTCAGCCGGCGGCCCGGCCCGGCTCCCGCTCCGCTGCCCCGCCGGCCCCCTCTGCACCGCCGTCCGCGTCCGCGCCGCAGTTCTCGCACGGCCCCGGGCCCGGCCGCTCACGCAGCCGCCCGCACTCTGGGCACACCCGGTCCAGCCAGCAGGCCGACTCGCCGCCTTCGTCCATGCCCCCGATTCTGCCCGGCGCGCCGTCGGCGGCCCCGACCGCAAGAAGGCCGGCACCGGCGCACCCCGTGCTGTTCCGTCCTCGCCCCTGCCCCGGTTCCTGCCCCGGCGCCGATGTCACGTTCCCGAGCGCTGCCCGGTCGCCCCTGTGGGCGCGGATGTTCCGCACCCACCGCGATCGCGGAGCGAAGGGAGCATCACCATGAAGGCCGTCATCGTGTGCGTCTCGGTGTCCCACGGCAACACCCGGCGGGTCGCCGAGGCCATGGCCCACCCCCTGGCCGCCCCGGTGGTCGAGCCCGAGGAGCTGGGCCCGGCCGACCTCGCCGGCTACGGCCTGGTCGGCTTCGGCTCCGGCGTCTTCACCGGCCGGCTGCACCCGCGCCTGCGGGAGTTCGTGCGGGCGCTTCCTCCGGCCCAACAGCCCCGCCGGGCCTTCGTCTTCGCCACCAGCGGCCTACCCGAGCCCGGCTTCCGCCCCTTCACCCGCCCGCTGGCCCGGCTCCTGGAGCCGAAGGGCTTCGAGGTGGTCGGCAGCTTCACGGCCCGCGGCCACGACACCTGGCTCCCCTTCAAACTGGTCGGCGGCATCAACAAGCAGCGCCCGGACGCCCGCGACCTGGCGGCCGCGCGAGCCTTCGCCACCGGCCTGTGCCCGCGGACCGGCAGGGACTCCTGAACGGCCGACGGCACCGGACCCACGACGCGTCAGAGCCGTCAGCAGCCCCAACTGCACCACCGCTCCCACCACCTGCCCCCACCACACCCCGGCCACCCCCAGCGCCCCCGACAGCACCACCGCGGACCCGAGTTGGGAGCCGAGCCCGAACACCGCCGACAGCACCAGCGCCCGCCCGGCGCCGGTCGCCTGGTGGAAGCCGCCGAGGGCGACGGCCGGAGCGTACGGGAGGAGGTAGAGGGCCGTCAGGTGCAGGAAGCCGACGGACTGGGCGGACACCGCCGGATCCTCGGTGAACCGGGCGGTCAGCGGGCCGGCGCAGCCGGCCGCCAGCAGTGCCGCGCCGGCGCCCAGTCCGAGGGAGAGGCGGGCGGTGGCGCGGTGCAGGGCCCCCAACTCGGCGACCGCCCCGGCGCCGGTGAGCCGGGCGGCCCGGATGGCGGTGGCCTGGCGCAGCGCGTAGAAGGCCATGGTGAGCAGGAGCAGGAGCCGGTAGCCGATGCCGTACCCGGCGACGGCCGCGACCCCGAAGCCCGCGACCAGGGCCAGTTGGGCGGTGCCGACGGCCATCCGGGCGGTGAAGTCCAGGCCGAAGGGAGCCCCGGCCCGCAGGATGCGGAGGGCTGCGGCGCCGGTGCCCCGGACCGCCCCGCCGGTCCGGGGCCGCAGCCGCAGGGTGACGGCGAGGGCGACCGCCCGGGAGGCGCCGAGGGCGAGCGCCGCGCCGGTCACGCCGAGGGCGGGCATCGGGCCGGGGCCGAGGATCAGCAGCGGGTCCAGGACCAGCAGCAGGGCGTTGGAGAGCAGGGCGATCCGCATCGGGGTGCGGGTGTCGCCCGCGCCCTTGAAGAGTTCGTCGGCGACGCGCTGCGCGAAGAACAGGACGAACGCGGGGAAGGCGACGGTGAAGTACTCGGCCGCCCGGCTGGCGGCCTCGCCGGCGAGGAAGGCGGCCGCCAGGCGCTCCCGGAGCAGGAAGCCGGGTGCGGCGAGGGCGAGGCCGCCGAGCGCGCACAGGCGCCAGGCGGCCCGGGTGACGCGGGCGGCCTCGCCCCGGTCGCCGGCGCCGAGGGCCCGGGCGAGCCGGACGCTGACGCCGGAGGCCACCACCAGGACGAGTCCGAGCAGCAGGTTCTCGACGGTGCCGGCCAGGGTGACGGCGGCGACGGCGGATCCGCCGAGGCTCGCCACCCAGAACGTGCCGATCACCATGGCGATCACCCCGGACAGCAGTTCGACGTAGACCGGTCCGGCCAGGGCGGCCAGTCGGTACAGCTGCTCGCGCACGCTTCCCCCTCGTTCCACCACCCGCACCCGGGCGGACGTCCACCTCGATTTGATTTACCTCGAATGGATATATATCGATTAGAGGCACCTCGGCAAGAGGTAGCATGGCCGCGCCACGGGCGCACTCCGACGAAAGGGCTTCGACCGTGCTGACCCTCGCGATCCTCGGCTTCCTCTACGACCAGCCGCTGCACGGCTACGAACTCAAGTCCCGGATCACCGGGTTGACCGGTCACGTCCGGCCGGTCAGCGACGGTGCGCTCTACCCCGCGATCACCCGGCTGGAGAAGGCCGGACTGCTGCACCGCCGCACCGAGCCCGGCACCGGGGCCGCCCCGCGCCAGACCCTGGAACTGACCGGGGAGGGCCGGGCGGAGCTGCTGCGCCGGCTGGCAGACCCGGAGCAGGCCGAGATCACCGACCAGATCCGCTTCTTCACCCTCGCGGCCTTCCTCCACCACCTGGCCGACCCGCTCCAGCAGGCCGCCGTGCTGCGCCGCCGACTGGTCTTCCTGGAGGCGCCGAGCAGCTTCTTCTACGACGGGGACGGCCGCCCGGTCACCGCCGAACGGGAGCCGAACCCCTTCCGGCGCGGCATGCTGCTGGTCGCCCGGGCCTCCACCGCCGCCGAGCGGGCCTGGCTGACGGAGACGATCACCGGGCTGACGGGCGCGGACGGTCCGGCGGCGGCCTGAAGGGGCATCCGGAGCAGCCCTGGCATAGCTATGATGATCGGCCTCACGACCACGGCGCCTCGGCCCTCCGCGGCGTGATCCACCACCGCGCTCCGCCCGTCCCCTGGAGGCAGCCGTGCCCAGTGAAGCGATCGCCGCCGTCCGTCCCGCTCCGCAGAAGCGCGACGACATCCCCGGCTGGTTCTTCGGGCTGGACCGGGCCGCCTTCTCCCACCTGCTGTCCGCCCAGACGGCGGCCGGCGTCACCGGGGACGTCCTGGAGCTCGGCAGCTACCTCGGCCGCAGCGCCGTACTGCTCGGGGACCACCTCCAGCCCGGCGAACGGCTGACCATCTGCGACCTGTTCGACTCGGAGGCGGGCGACGCCGACAACGCCGCCGAGATGACGATGTCCTACCGCAAGACGCTCACCCGCAGCGCCTTCGAGTCCAACTACCTCGCCTTCCACCGCGAGTTGCCCGAGATCGTCCAGGCGCCCACCTCGGTGCTGGCCGACGGCCGGATCCCGGCGGGCAGCTGCCGGTTCGTCCACGTCGACGCCTCGCACCTGTACGAGCACGTCAGCGGGGACATCCTGGTCGCCAGGTCCGCCCTCGCCGAGGACGGTCTGGTAGCACTGGACGACTACCGCTCCGAGCACACCCCGGGCGTATCCGCGGCGGTGTGGGAGGCGGTGTTCACCGGCGGCCTGCGGCCGGTGCTGCTCACCCCGATGAAGTTCTACGGCACCTGGGGCGACGCCGGGGCCGCCCGCCGGACCCTGCTGGAGCGCGACTGGCGGGCCGAGGACTACACCGTCGACGAGGACACCATCGCCGGCCACCGCGTGCTGCGGCTCAACTACCAGGTCAAGTCACCCGCGCAGGTCCGCTCCACCCCGCGCCGCCTGGCCCTTGACCTCCTGCCGCCGGTCGCCACCCGCGCCACCCGCCGGGTCCTGCGCACCCTGCGCGAGCGCCGCGCCCTTCCCCCGGCACCCAGCGCCTGAACCCCGGAACCGGAGCCGTTCAGAGGCCCGGCCGCGCCGCCAGCGCCCTGGCGATGCCCCGCCGGAGGCGGGCCGAGGCCCCGGGCAGGTGCCCCAGCCGGCGCAGCGGCCCGGCGGCCGGCTCCGGCCGTCGGGCCAGCTCCAGCACCGCCGCGTACGGGCGCTCGCCCTCCTCCAGGCGCGCGGCCAGCAACGGCACCAGGCCGTCCAACTCGGCGCCGGTCAAGGCGGGATGGGCGGCAACCAGCCGGAGCAGGCAGTTGTCGATCCAGCTGCTGTGCCGCCGGGCGGCGAGCGGGACCAGCAGATCGGCGGGTGCGGCGGCGTTCCGGGCGATCGCGTGCCAGACGAACGAATACTCCCCCCCGGGCCAGTCGGCGCAGGACGTCCGGGTCCGAGGTCCGCTCGGCCAGCCGCCTGTAGTCCCCGGCATCGTGGAGGTGTCGCAGTGCTTCGGCGTCTTCCGCACCATGTCGGCACAGGCTAGCAACGGTCAGGCCCGGGCCCCGGGGTGGCCGAGGGCGGTGTCCGGCAGGGCGGGCAGCGGCACTGCTCTCCCGTTCACTGCTCGTCCCTTCGCTGCTCGCCCCTTCGCTGCTCTCCTGCCTGCAGGGTCTCGGCCCGGTTGCCGTGGCCGGGGGCGGCGGTGCCGGGCGGGGCGGTCCGGAAGGTCCGCCAGACCAGACCCTGGTCGTGGGCGCGGGCGGAGGACGGGGGCTCGCCGGGCCAGGTGCCCACGTACCAGAGGTGGACGAGGGCGTGCTCGTCACGGACGCGGTGGGCCAGGGTGGTGCGGTGGTGCTCGTGGGCCATGCCGGTGGCGCGCAGTTCGGGGACGTCGAAGCCGGTCAGTTCGGCGCAGACGCGCAGGAACTCGTCGAGGTCCGCGAGTTCGTCGTCCTCGGCGAAGTCCCAGGCCCCGTGCGGGTCGTCGGGTCGGTCGTCGTCAACGGTGCGATCGTCGGACACGGACACGCGGGCTCCCCCACGATCGGCAGCGAGTGGCCAGGACATGACGGGGCGCAGGTCGTGCCAGGACGGCCGGTCCGGTCGCACCCGCCCGTCCTGCTCAGCGTGATCCTGCCGCCAGGGCCGGCCGCCGGTGATCGCTTGCCCGAATGTGCCTCGTCTTGGCCATGACGCGATCGACCCGAGCCGACCCGCGGCGAGTTTCGGACCGGTTCCGCTCAGCCCAGCGCGCGCACCGCCGCCAGCACGTCCAGGCCGAGCGCCTGGTCCGCGCTCTCCGGCAGGTTGACGGACAGCCGGGTGACCAGCCCCGCGTACCGGCGGTGGATCTCCCGCGCCGCCTCCTCGACCGGGCCGGAGACCGCGAAGGCGTCGAACACCTCGTCGGAGACCAGTGCCGTCATCTCCGCCCAGCGCCCGCGCACCGAGTGGGTGTGCAGCTCCTCCTGGAGGTCCTCCCAGCCGTGCTGCGCCAGCACCGGCCGGTACGCCGGGGTGGAGGCGTAGAACGCGAGCCGTTCCCGCACCCCGGCCCTGTTGGCCGCCAGCTCCTCCTCGGTGCGGCCGACGGCGGTGAGCACGTTGCCGACGACCTCGAACGGCCGCCCGGTCCAATCGGCGCCCTCCGCCTCCGCCTGCCGGCGCGCCTCCATCAGTCCGGGCAGCACCTGCTCGGCCAGGTAGGCGGTGGAGGAGAACGGGTGGCCGAGGAAGCCGTCGGCCACCGCCCCGGCGGTGCGGGTCATCAGCGGACCGACGCCGGCCAGCAGGATCCGGGGCACCCCGGACGGGACCGGGTCGGGCGAGAAGACCGGCGTCATCACCGTGTGGGTGTAGAACTCGCCCCGGAAGCGCAGCCGTTCACCGGTCTGCCAGCTGTGCCAGATCGCCCGCACCGCGTGCACGTACTCGCGCATCCGGGCGGCCGGGCGGTCCCAGGGCATTCCGAAGCGCTTCTCGATGTGCGGCTTGACCTGCGAGCCCAGGCCGATGACGGCCCGCCCGCCGGAGGCCGCGTGCAGCCCCCACGCCTGGTAGGCCAGGGTCATCGGGGTCCGCGCGAAGGCTACCGCGATGCCGGTGGCCAGCTCGATCGACTCGGTGCGGTCGGCGGCCCGGGCGAGCTGGAGGAACGGGTCGTACGCGGTCTCGGCGACCACCAGCCGGTCCATGCCCCGGCGTTCGGCCTGCTCGGCGGCGTCGAGGATGCCCGCCGGGTGCCCGGAGGCGTTGGCGTCGAGAAGGAGGGCGGCGGGTCGGTCCATGCGGGTGCTCCTGGTAGAGGTCCGGCGTCATACTGCCTGGCGCCGTACGGGCTGGGCGCCGTACGGGCTGGGCGGCGTTACCCGGCCAGCCTGCCATGCCGTCACGGGCCGGCCGCCCCGCCGGGCCTGGGCCCGGTTCGTCACCACCGGCGAGCCCGGGGGGCCGCCCACGAGCCGGAGCGGCAGCTCACCCGGGTCCTGGACACCCGCTCGGAGACCGCCCGCTACTCCGAGCAGACCTCCCGCACCCTCTGGGCGGGGCACGCCCCCACCGCCTTCGGCCTCGGCTGAGCCGGGCAGTCGCTGTGACCGGGCCGCCGGTCCGACCGCACCGCCGTTCACGGCCGACGCGCGCGAAGGCCCGGCGTCCGACGCGCGCGAAGGCCCGGTGTCCGGACGGACTCCGGAGGGGAAGTCCGCGACGGCGAGGGGAGCGTCCGAGCCGTGGCCGGGTCGCGGGGGCGGGTCCGGAGCGGTTGGGTGGAGGTGGGGCGGCGGGGCCGCTCCACCTCCACGGAAGGAGACCGGCTGTGGAGCAGCGATCGGAGCAGCCGCCGAGGGTCGGGTTCTTCACCGACACCTCGGTGTGCATCGGGTGCAAGGCCTGCGAGGTGGCCTGCAAGGAGTGGAACGCCGTTCCCGAGCGCGGCCTCGAACTGACCGGGATGTCGTACGACAACACCCGGGGCCTCGGCGCCGACTCCTGGCGCCACGTCGCGTTCGTCGAGCAGTCCAGGCCCCCCGGCGGCGACTGGACGACGGCCGACCACAGCCGGGTCGACGTGTTCGCCGCGGCCGCCCGGCTGGACGACCCGGGCCGGGCCCCGGGCACGGTCTCGCCCGTCGCCCCCGACGGGCGCACCGAGCTGCGCTGGCTGATGTCCTCCGACGTGTGCAAGCACTGCACCAGTGCCGCCTGCCTCGACGTCTGCCCGACCGGTGCGCTGTTCCGCACCGAGTTCGGCACCGTCGTCGTCCAGGAGGACGTCTGCAACGGCTGCGGCTACTGCGTGCCCGCCTGCCCGTTCGGCGTCATCGACCAGCGGCCCGCCGACGGCCGGGTGTGGAAGTGCACGATGTGCTACGACCGCCTGGGCTCCGGGCAGGAGCCGGCCTGCGCCAAGGCCTGTCCCACCGACTCGATCCAGTTCGGCCCGCTCGACGAGCTGCGCGAACGGGCCGCCGAGCGGGTCCGGACGCTCCGGGAGTCCGGCGACCCGGGCGCCCGGCTGTACGGCGCGGACCCTCAGGACGGCGTGGACGGCGCCGGCGCGTTCTTCCTGCTGCTGGACGAACCCGAGGTCTACGGCCTGCCGCCGGACCCGGTGGTGACCACCCGCGACCTGCCCGCCATGTGGCGCCGGGCCGCCGTCGCCGCCGTCACGGTCGCCGCCGGAGTGGCGGCGTGCTGCCTGCGGAGGCCGCGATGAGCCGGTCCGAGCACACCCGCGGCGGGCGCGGCGGCGGGGAGCGGGCCGTGGTTCCCCCGGCCGAGTTCGACTCGTACTACGGCCGGCCGGTGCTCAAGCGGCCCGTCTGGAAGCCGCTCGACATCGCCGGCTACCTGTTCCTCGGCGGGCTCGCGGGCGGATGCTCCGCGCTGGCCGCCGGTGCCGGGGCCTGCGGCTGCCCGGAGCTGGCACGCGCCCTGCGGGTGGGCGCCTTCGGCGCGATCGGGCTGTCGCTGGCGGCGCTGGTCCACGACCTCGGCCGCCCGGGGCGCTTCGTCAACATGCTGCGCGTCGTCAAGCCGACCTCGCCGATGAGCGTGGGGTCCTGGCTGCTCGCCGGGTACGTGCCGCTCGCCGGTGCCGCCGCCGCGAGCGCGGTGACCGGCAGACTGCCGCGGCTCGGCACGGCCTGCGGGGCCGGCGCCGCCCTGCTGGGCACGGGCGTCTGCACCTACACGGCCGTCCTGATCGCCGACACCGCCGTGCCGAGCTGGCACGACGGCCACCGCGAGCTGCCGTTCGCCTTCGGCGGCTCGGCCGTGGCGGCCGCGGCGGGCCTCGGCCTGCTGGCCGCACCCCTCGCGCGGAACGGCCCGGCCCGGCGCGCCGCCGCCTTCGGCGCCGCGCTCGAACTCGGAGCCACCCGCGTGATGACCGGCCGGATGGGCCTGAGCGCCGAGCCGTTGCACACCGGCCGGGCGGGCCGTCTGATGCAGGCGGCGGAGCTGCTGACCGGGGCCGGGGCGGCGGTCGCGCTGGCGGCCGGGCACCGGGACCGCCGGGTCGCGGCGGCCGCGGGGGCCGCGCTGCTGGCCGGATCGGCCGCCCTGCGGTTCGGGATCTTCCTCGGCGGGGTCCGCTCCGCCGAGGACCCGAAGTACACGGTGCTCCCCCAGCGGGAGCGGCTGGCGGCCCGGCCTGCGGACTGAGCGCGCCGCGACGAAGATGGGAACGGCGGCCCGGGTTCCCGGCGCCGCCCGGCACGAGGAGGTTCCGCCGTGGGTGTACGGACCTGGATCGACTCCTGGCCGGTCTACCGTCAGCTGACCGGCACGGACCCGCTGGGCCGGGGCCCGGCGGCCAAGAGCGCCCGCAGCGAGCACCTGACGCCCCGCACCGGGACGGCGGACCGGGTGGTCAAGTCCGTCTGCCCGTACTGCGCGGTCGGTTGCGGCCAGGACGTCTACGTGGAGGACGGCAGGGTCACCCAGATCGAGGGCGACCCGGACTCGCCGGTCTCGCGCGGCCGCCTCTGCCCCAAGGGTTCGGCCAGCCTCCAGCTGACCACCGGCCCGGCCCGCGAGTACCGCGTGCTGTACCGCCGCCCGCACGGCACCGAGTGGGAGCCGCTGCCGCTGGACACCGCGATGGAGATGATCGCCGACCGGGTGATCGCCTCCCGGCGGCACGGGTGGCAGTGGGAGGTCGACGGGGTCCGCACCCGCCGCACGCTCGGCTTCGCGAGCCTGGGCGGCGCGACCCTGGACAACGAGGAGAACTACCTGATCAAGAAGCTGTTCACCGCGCTCGGCGCGGTGCAGATCGAGAACCAGGCCCGTATTTGACACTCCTCCACCGTCCCCGGTCTGGGGACCTCGTTCGGCCGCGGCGGTGCCACGACCTTCCAGCAGGACCTGCAGCACGCCGACTGCATCGTCGTCCAGGGCTCCAACATGGCCGAGTGCCACCCCGTGGGCTTCCAGTGGGTGATGGAGGCCAAGGCGCGCGGGGCCAAACTGATCCACGTCGACCCGCGCTTCACCAGGACCAGTGCCCTGGCCGACCTGCACGTGCCGCTGCGCGCGGGCAGTGACATCGCCTTCCTCGGCGGCATCGTCAACCACGTCCTGCAGCAGGAGAAGTACTTCCGCGAGTACGTGGTGGCGTACACCAACGCGCCGGTACTGCTGCGGGACGACTTCCGCGACACCGAGGACCTCGACGGCGTGTTCTCCGGCCTCGACCGCGAGGGCCGGTCCTACGACAGCGAGACCTGGCAGTACCGGGGCCTCGACGTCCAGGCCGCCTCCGGGATGCGCGACCAGCAGTACGAGCGGCGCACGGCCGAGATGGGCCGGGGCGAGGCGCACGGCTCAGGCGGCGCGGCGATCGGCGAGGAGGAGCCGCGGCGCGACGAGACGCTGAGCCACCCCCGGTGCGTCTTCCAGGTGCTCAAGCGGCACTACGCGCGCTACACGCCGGAGCTGGTGGAGCGGATCTGCGGCGTGCCCCAGGACCTCTTCCGGCAGGTCTGCGAGCTGGTCACGGAGAACTCCGGGCGGGAGCGCACCACCGCGTTCGCGTACGCGGTCGGCTGGACCCAGCACACCGTCGGCGTCCAGTACATCCGCACCGCCGCCGTGCTGCAGCTGCTGCTCGGCAACATCGGCCGCCCGGGCGGCGGCATCATGGCCCTGCGCGGGCACGCCTCCATCCAGGGCTCCACCGACATCCCGACGCTGTTCAACCTCCTGCCGGGCTACATCCCGATGCCCTACGCCCACCCCGACGAGACGCTCGACAGCTTCGTCGAGGCGGAGGCCCCCCACAAGGGCTTCTGGGGCGAGATGCGCTCCTACCTGGTCAGCCTGCTGAAGTCGTACTGGGGCGAGGCCGCGCGGGCGGACAACGACTACTGCTTCGACTACCTGCCCCGGCTCACCGGCTCGCACAGCACCTACGAGACGGTGCTGGCCCAGCGGGAGGGCACCTGCGAGGGCTACTTCCTGTTCGGCGAGAACCCGGCGGTCGGCTCGGCCGCCACCAAGCTGCAGCGGCTCGGCATGGCCGCCCTGAAGTGGCTGGTGGTGCGCGACTTCTCGCTGATCGAGAGCGCCACCTGGTGGAAGGACGGGCCGGAGATCGAGACCGGCGAGCTGCGGACCGAGGACGTCGGCACCGAGGTCTTCTTCCTCCCGGCCGCGGCGCACACCGAGAAGGACGGCAGCTTCACCAACACCCAGCGGATGCTCCAGTGGCACCACACCGCCGTGGAGCCGGCCGGCGAGGCCCGCAGCGACCTGTGGTTCACCTACCACCTGGGCCGGATCATCCGGCGCAAACTCGCCGCCTCCACCGACGAGATGGACCGCCCGGTGCTCGACCTCACCTGGGACTACCCCACCAGGGGCAGGCTCGACGAGCCGGACGCCGAGGCCGTCCTCGCCGAGATCAACGGCCGGGACGCCGAGGGCCGTCCGCTCTCCTCGTACACCCAGCTGAAGGACGACGGCTCCACCGAGTGCGGCTGCTGGATCTACTGCGGCGTGTACGCGGACGGCGTCAACCAGGCGGCCCGGCGCAAGCCCGGCCGGGAGCAGACCTGGGTCGCCCCCGAGTGGGGCTGGGCCTGGCCCGCGAACCGCCGCATCCTGTACAACCGGGCGTCGGCCGACCGGGACGGCCGGCCGTGGAGCGAGCGCAAGGCCCTGGTGTGGTGGGACGCCGAGCGGTCCCGCTGGACCGGGCACGACGTCCCGGACTTCCCCGCCGAGACGCCCCCCGGCCACCGCCCCCCGGACGGTGCCCGCGCCGCCGAGGCCCTCGCCGGCGACGACGCGTTCGTCATGCAGGCCGACGGCAAGGGCTGGCTGTTCGTCCCGGCCGGGCTGACCGACGGCCCGCTGCCCGCCCACTACGAGCCCCAGGACTCCCCGTTCGACAACCTGCTGTACGGCCAGCAGCGGAACCCGGTACGCCACATGCTGCCCTCGCTGCCGGACAACCGGTACCAGCCGAGCGGCGCCGCCCCGGGGTCGGAGGTCTTCCCGTACGTGGCCACCACCTACCGGCTCACCGAGCACCACACGGCGGGCGGCATGACGCGCTGGCAGCCCTACCTCGCCGAGCTCCAGCCCGCGATGTTCTGCGAGGTCTCCCCGCAGCTCGCCGCCGAACGCGGGCTGGACCACCTGGGCTGGGCCATCGTGGTGACGGCCCGCGGCGTGATAGAGGCGAGGGTCCTGGTGACGGACCGGATGGTGCCGCTGACCGTGGCCGGCCGCACCCTGCACCAGGTCGGGCTGCCCTACCACTGGGGCCCGAACGGCTACACCACCGGCGACGCGGCGAACGAGCTGGTGCACCTGTCGCTGGACCCCAACACCCACATCCAGGAGGCCAAGGCGCTCGCCTGCGACATCCGGCCCGGTCGGCGGCCGCGCGGCCCGGCCGCGGTGGAGCTGGTCCGCGAGTACTGCCGCCGCGCGGGCATCACCGACCGGACCGGCACCGACGTGTAGGCGTCCCGGCCCGGCGCACCGTCAGCGCACGACGAGGGTGTGCTCGCCGCGCGGTACGAGTTCGCCGATCACCGGTGCGCCCGGGACCTCGCCCGCGACCAGCAGCCCGCCGGAGGTCTGGGCGTCGGCCAGCAGCAGCCGCTCCTCCTCGCCGGCCCGGCCGAAGTCGGTGTGCGGCGCCACCCAGTCGAGGTTGCGGCGCGTCCCGCCGCTGACGAAGCCGTCCCGCACGGCCTCCCGGGCCCCGGTCAGGTAGGGCACCGCCGCCGCGTCGACCACGGCCGTCACGCCCGAGGCGCGGGCCAGCTTGTACAGGTGGCCGAGCAGCCCGAAGCCGGTGACGTCGGTGGCGCAGCGCGCCCCGGCGTCCAGCGCGGCCCGCGCCGCGTCGCGGTTCAGCGCGGCCATCAGCTCCACGGCCTCCGGGAAGCGCTCGCCGGTCGCCTTGTGCCGGTTGTTCAGCACGCCGGTGCCGAGCGGCTTGCTGAGCGACAGCGGCAGGCCGGGCCGGCCGGCGTCGTTGCGCAGCAGCCGGTCCGGGTCGGCGATGCCGGTGACGGCCATGCCGTACTTGGGCTCGGGGTCGTCGATGCTGTGGCCGCCGCCGACGTGGCAGCCGGCCTTCCGGGCGACGGCGAGGCCGCCGCGCATCACCTCCCGGGCCAGTTCGAAGGGCAGCGCCTCGCGCGGCCAGGCGAGCAGGTTGACGGCGACCAGCGGGCGGCCGCCCATCGCGTAGACGTCGGAGAGCGCGTTGGCGGCCGCGATCCGGCCCCAGTCGTAGGGGTCGTCGACGACTGGGGTGAAGAAGTCGGCGGTGGCGATCACGGCGGTGTCCCCGTCCGGGAGGAGCACGGCGGCCGCGTCGTCCCCGCTCTCCGGCCCGACCAGCAGTTCGGCCGTGCCGGGGCCGTCCTGGGGCGGAAGGAGCCCGGCCAGCGCGGCCTCCAGTTCGCCCGGCGGGATCTTGCAGGCGCAGCCGCCGCCGTGGGCGTAGCCGGTGAGGCGGATCGGGGTGCCGACGGTCATGGCGTCTCCTCGGTGCGGTGTGGCGGGTTGATCCGGGGCGGCCGGGCCGCTTGCATGGGGCGGTGGTGGGGAGGCGTGTGGGTGCCTGGTGGCCCTCCCGGTCTTCAAAACCGAGGTGTCCGAGGATCTCGGGCAGGCGGGTTCGATTCCCGTCCGTCTCCGCCACGGGCCGCATCTTCGCCACGGGCCGCCGGGGTGCAGCGGCGGTGGGTGGGGTTGACGCGTTCCGTCCAGCCGCGCCGGTCCAGGTGCTCCAGCAGCGGGATGACCACCCGGCGGGTGCTGTCGAGGGCGATCCTGGCCTCGCTGGTGGTGAACGGCTGTTCCAGGCGGGCGAGTCGGGCGGCGGCGCGGCGGTCGGCGTCCGGGAGCAGCACGATGCCGTCGGGCAGCCGCAGCAGGGCGCCGGCGGCGGCCGCGGCGGCCAGGAGCTTGGGGGTCAGGCCGAGGGCCGCGAGCTCGTCCGCCTCGGGGGCGCGGAAGGGGTGGGCGGCGAGGCGGGCCCGGACGTCCTGGACGGCGGGCGGCAGGGCGGGGCCGGTGACGCTGCCGTAGAGCCGTCCGTCGCGTTGCTCCAGCCGGCCGTCCAGAGCCCGCAGCAGGGCGGTGACGAGGGCGCGGTCGGGCAGGTCGAGCAGTCGGCGGGCCGCTTCGACGGGCAGGCCGGGATCGGTCGGCCGCTCGGCCGCGTGGCGTTCGACGGCCTCGCGGAGGCGGCGCTGGAGGTGCGACCAGTGGCCCGGGTCGCACAGCCAGTCCCCGGTGACGGGCTCCTGCGGCGGGGTGAGGCCCATCGCGGTGAACTCGGGGCGGCGGACCAGGCCGCGGCGGCGGAGTTCGGCGGCCGGGTCGGGTGCGCCGCGCCGTCCTTCGAGTTCGTGGGCGCGGCGGGCCGCCGCGCCCCGGCGGGTGAAGGCGGGCGGGCGGATGTCGAGGACGGTGGCCGCCGCGGCGATGCGGTGCAGGCCTGGATCGCGGAGCAGGGCGGTGTCGTCGATCCGCAGCGGGAGCGGCGCGGCCAGGGTGAGCCGGGCGGTGTCCGGGCCGAGCGGGCGGACGGTCGCCGGGACGGCGGCCGAGCCGAGGTGCAGGGTGAGCCGGCGCGGCAGCTCGGCGGCCGGGTCGCCGCGCAGGAGGACGTCGACGGTGTCGGCGGTGAGCCAGCGGCCGGGGGTCAGCAGGGCGCTGCCGCGACGCAGTGCCGCGGCGGCGGGACCGTGCACGTTGACCGCCACCCGCGCGGTCGCGACGGCTTCGGTCAGCGGCCGCTTGAGGCTCTCCAGGCCGCGCACCCGCAGTGGTTCGCCCTCGGCGGCCCGTGCGGCGGCCGGTCCGTCTCCACGCAGGCCGCCGACGGCGAGCAGGCGGTCGCCGACGGCGATCGAGCCGGCCGCGAGCGTGCCGGTGACGACGGTGCCGTGCCCCCGGACGGTGAACGTGCGGTCGACCCACAGCCGGACGTCGGCGGCCGGGTCGGGGGCGGGCAGCCGGGCGGTCAGCCGGACCAGGGCGTGGCGCAGCTCCGGCAGCCCCGCGCCGGTCACCGAGCTGACGGCCACGGCCTCCACCCGGCCCACCGAGCTGCGGGCCAGCCGGGCGAGCGCCTCCTCCCGGGTCGGGGCCGGGTCGGCGAGGTCGCTGCGGGTGACGGCGAGCACGCCGTGGCCCACCCGCAGCGCGTCGAGCACGGCGAGGTGCTCCTCGGACTGCGCCTGCCAGCCCTGGTCCGCCGCCACGACGAAGAGCACGGCGGGGACGGGCCCGACGCCGGCCAGCATGGTGGCCACCAGCCGCTCGTGGCCGGGCACGTCGACGAAGGCGACGTCCCCGGCGCCCGGGAGCGCGGTCCAGACGAAGCCGAGGTCGATCGTCATCCCCCGGCGCCGCTCCTCGGGCCACCGGTCCGGCTCCATGCCGGTGAGCGCCCGTACCACGGCCGACTTCCCGTGGTCGACGTGCCCGGCGGTGGCGATCACGTGCATGCGGGCTCCGGGTGGGTTGTCGGGCTCGGGGCGGGTGGGTGGTCGGGCTCGGGGCGGGGTCGTTCTCACGGTCGGGCGTGCTCACGGTCGGGCGTGCTCACGGTCGGGCGAGCTCCTCGGCGGCCAGGCGGACGGCCGCGGCGAGTTCGGCGTCGGCCGGCGCCGGCACCGTGCGCAGGTCGAGCAGGCAGGAGCCGTCGGCGGTCCGGCCGACCACCGGTGTCGGCCCCTGCCGGAGCGGGGCGGCGTACGCCTCGGGCAGGGCCACGGCCGCGCTGGGCAGGACCACCCCGGGGGCCCCGCCGCCGCCGACGATGGCCGGACTGTCGACCGCCCGGGCCGGGATGCCCTCGGCCGCCAGCGTCGCGGCCAGTCGCCCGGCCCGCTCGCGCAGT
Organism: Kitasatospora sp. NPDC059648; assembly: GCF_042734825.1. Classification (NCBI taxonomy): domain Bacteria; kingdom Bacillati; phylum Actinomycetota; class Actinomycetes; order Kitasatosporales; family Streptomycetaceae; genus Kitasatospora; species Kitasatospora sp. NPDC059648. The sequence goes on from NZ_JBHWDU010000021.1 coordinate 60,649, forward strand.
TCCCCCGCCTCGGCGTGCAGGGCGGAACGCGTGGGCGTGGCAGGCGAGTTGAGGGTGGCCTCCAGTGCGGCCAGGGTCAGCTTGTCGACCCGCAGGGCGCGGGCCAGCGGGTGCCGGGCGAGGGTGCGAACGAGGTCGGCGCGGCCCAGCAGCAGGCCGCACTGCGGGCCGCCGAGCAGTTTGTCCCCGCTGGCGGTGACCAGGTCCGCGCCAGCCCGCAGCCAGCCCTCGGCGTCCGGCTCGTCCGGCAGCAGCGGCTCGCACCGGAGCAGGCCCGAGCCGATGTCGGCGACCAACGGCGGTCCGAGCTCGGCGAGTTCGGCAAGGCCGGGGGTGCCGGTGAAGCCGGTGATGCGGAAGTTCGACGGGTGGACCCTGAGGATGAAGCCGGTGGCCTCCCCGACGGCGGCGGCGTAGTCGGCGGTGGTCGTCCGGTTGGTCGTGCCGACCTCGCGCAGCCGCGCGCCCGTCGATGCGAGCAGGTCCGGCAGGCGGAAGCCGTCGCCGATCTCGACCAGTTCGCCCCTGCTGACGATGATCTCGCGCCCCCGGGCGAGCGCGGTGGCGGCCAGGACCAGGGCGGCGGCGCCGTTGTTCACCACGTGCGCGGCCTGCGCGGCGGGAACGCGGTCGAGCAGGGCCCGTACGGTCGAACGGCCGCGCGGGGCCCGGTCGCCGGAGGCGAGGTCGAACTCGACGTCCGTGGCGCCGGCGGCGGCCAGCACCGCCTGCCGGGCCGCCTCGGAGAGGGCGGCCCGGCCGAGGTTGGTGTGCAGCAGCACCCCGGTGGCGTTGAGCACCGGGCGCAGCGCGGAGGCCGTCGGCGGAAGCGCCCGGACGGCCTCCTCGGTGATGTCGGCCGGTGGGATCTCCCCGCGCCTGGCCCGCTCCTGGGCCTCGACGACGGCCGCCTTGACGAGTGGACGCCCGAGGCGCTCGGCGGCGTCGGCGAGCCGGGGGTCGGCCAGTACGGTGTCGGTGCGCGGGAGCCCGCGGCGGGGGTCGGAGCGCCCGGCCGGTGGGGCGGCTCCGGGCGCCAGGTCACGGTGCATCGCGGTGCCTCGGTCTCGGGGCGGGCGGTCAGGTCCCGCCCACCCTGGCCCGATCCACCGGGAGTTGTCGCTCGACACGCTGGGGAACGGCGAAACCGCCCGAGCCCCTGGCCCGCGGAAAGCGCTGCGCACGGGGCGTGCGAGGCGGGCGGGGTACCGGGAAGCCGCCGGGGGTCGGCGGCACTGGTCGCGCGAGGCCCGGGGCCGGGGTCAGACCGCCAGGTCCCGTCGCTCCAGCAGCCGGAATGCCGCCAGCAGCCCGAGCAGCCCCACCCCGAGCAGCACCGCCAGTGCACCCCAGGGCATGCCCCCGTGCGCGAGCGCGTCGCCCGGCGCGTAGTAGTGGAACGGGCTGAGGTAGCGCAGCCGTTCGGCCGGGGACCAGGCCAGCGCGATGAAGTTGAGCGCGAAGCCGCCCGCGCCGAACACCACGGCGGCGCCCACCACGTGCGCCCGCCGGCGGGTCAGCGCGGACACCGCCAGCACCGGCCCGATCAGGCAGAACGTGAGGGCGCAGCCCAGCAGCCCGGCGGTGAGCACCCCACCTTCCGGAACGGCCTCGCGCAGCTTCGGGGAGAACGCCACCCCGAGCGCGACGGCCAGCGTTGCGGCGGCGTTGAGCAGCACCGAGGCCGCGATCAGCGCGCCGGCCCGTTCGGCGAGCAGGCGCCGCCGCGAGACCGGACGGGTCATCAGCAGCTCGATGGTGCCGGACTCGACGTCGGCCGCGACGGCGGCGGCGCCCAGCGAGCCGATCACGGTCAGCTGGAGGGCGATCCAGACCGGGTGGGTGAGCCCGGCCCCCAGCAGGCCGGGGTAGCTGGCGATCGAGACGTCGCCGTTGGAGCCGCTGAAGGCCCTCAACGCGCCGGGCGGGGTGCGGCGGGCGCCGAACAGCTCACCGGTCGGGACGGTTCCGGCGATCACCACGATCAGGGTCTCGAAGACCACCATGGCGGTCAGCAGGGCGAGCAGCATCCGGCGCCGCCGGTGCAGGGCGAGCCAGACCAGCGGGAGGCGGCGGCTGGCGGTGCCCGGGGTCACGGCCGCTCCTCCTGCCCGTCGGAGCGGTAGAGGTCGAGGAAGGCCTCGTCCAGGCCCGCCTCCTCGACCGTCAGGTCGGCCACCGGGAATCCGGCCAGCAGGCCCCGCACGGCCGGGACGACCTCGTCCGGCGGCACCAGGAGCTCCACCCGCCGACCCTCCCAGCGCGGGGACCACCGCTCGGCGGCCCCGAGCGGCCGGGCGCCCCGGCCGTCCTCGAACACCAGACGCACCCGGCGGCCCCGGGCCCGGCGCAGCTCGGCCACCGAGCGCACGGTCACCAGCCGGCCCCGGCGCACGATCGCGACCCGGCCGCAGGTGCGCTGCACCTCCGGCAGCACGTGGCTGGAGAGCAGCACGGTGCGCCCGGTGGCGGTCTCCTCGGCGAGCAGTTCGAAGAAGGTCTCCTGGAGCAGCGGGTCCAGGCCCTCGCTGGGTTCGTCCAGCACCACCACGGCGGGCCGGTGCTGGAGCGACTGGACCAGCCCCAGCTTCTGCTTCATGCCGCGCGAGTACTGCCCCACCGGGCGGGCCAGCTCGGCCGGGGTGAGCCTCAGCCGTTCGCACAGTTCGCGCTGACGGGGCACCGGGGCGCCCTGGAGGGCGGCGAGGAGGTCGAGGGTCTGCTGTCCGGTGAGCTCGGGATAGAGGCGCAGCTCGCCGGGCAGGTAGCCGAGCGCGGGGGCGAGCCGGGCGTGGTCGGCCACCGGGTCCAGGCCGAGCACCCGCACCCGGCCCCCGCTGGGGCCGAGCAGGCCGACCAGGCAGCGCAGGGTGGTGGTCTTGCCGGCGCCGTTGGGGCCGAGCAGTCCGAACACCTCGCCGGCCTCGACCGTGACGTCGAGGTCCTCGATGCCGACCGTGCTGCCGTAGCGCTTGGTGAGCGCGCGCAGCTCGATCACCGGCCCGGCCGTGCTGCCCGGCATGCCCGTCTCCTCCCGCTCACCGGCTCAGCCGCTCGTCCCCGCTCATCCCTTGCAGACCCCCAGCGGGACCAGCCGGGCGACTTGCCGGGCCAGCCCGGCGGCCTCGGTGACGGCGGCCACCGCGTCCACGTCCTTGTACGCCTCGGGCGTCTCCTCGGCCAGGGCCCGCATCGAGGCGGGCCGCACGGCGATGCCGCGCGCCTCCAGTTCGCCCCTCAGGTGTTCGCCGCGCACCGTGCGCAGCGCCTGGTGGCGGCTCCACACCCGCCCGGCGCCGTGGCAGGCGGAGCGGAAGGCCTCGTTGCCGGGCAGGCCGACCATGACGTACGAGGCGGTGCCCATCGTCCCCGGCACCAGCACCGGCTGCCCGGCCGCGGCCAGGTCGGCGGGAAGGTCCGGGTCGCCGGGCGGCAGGGCGCGGGTGGCGCCCTTGCGGTGGACGCACAGCTTCCGCGCCTCGCCGTCCACCTCGTGGGTCTCCAGCTTGGCGAGGTTGTGCGAGACGTCGTAGACCAGCTCCAGTCCCACGCCGAGAGCGGTGGCGAAGGCCCGCCGGGCGGCTTCGGAGAGCAGCTGCCGGTTCGCCCGCCCGTAGTTGGCCGCGGCGGTCATGGCGCCGAGGTAGGCGCGGCCGCGCGCGGAGTCGACCGGGGTGCAGGCCAGTTGGCGGTCAGGGAGTTCGATCCGGTAGCGGTGCAGTTCGCGGTCCATGGCGCGGACGTGGTCGGTGCAGATCTGGTGGCCGAGGCCGCGCGACCCGCAGTGGATCATGACGCAGACCTGGCCCGCCCGCAGACCGAAGGCGGCGGCGGTCTCCGGGTCGTGCACCCGGTCGACGGCCTGCACCTCCAGGAAGTGGTTGGCCGAACCGAGGCTGCCGACCTGCTGCAGGCCCCGTTCGACGGCCCGGGTGCTGACCTCGCCGGGGGCCGCGCCGGCCAGCACCCCGCGGTCCTCGCAGCGCTCCAGGTCACGCGGCACGCCGTGGCCGTGCTCGACGGCGTAGCGGGCGCCGCCGAGCAGCAGCTCGTCCAGTTCCTCCGGCCCGGACAGGTGCCACAGCCCGCCGCGGCCCAGACCGCGCGGGACCGTGCGGTCCAGCAGGTCCATCAGGCGGCGGATCCGTTCGGGGTCGAGCTCCTCCCGCCCCACCCCGGCGGCCAGCAGCCGGACCCCGCAGGAGATGTCGAAGCCGACCCCGCCCGGCGAGACCACCCCGCCCCGCTCGACGTCGGTGGCGGCGACCCCGCCGATCGGGAAGCCGTAGCCCCAGTGCACGTCGGGCATCGCGTAGGAGGCGCGGACGATCCCCGGCAGCGTCGCCACGTTGGCGACCTGCTCCAGCGCGCGGTCCCCGGCGGCCTGCGGTAGCAGCGCGCCGTTCGCGAAGACCACGCCCGGCACCCGCATCGGCGGGCGCGGCTCGATCCGCCAGCGGTGGCGGCCCGCCTCGGCCAGTACGATCTCCACCTCGCTCACCCCGCTCGCTCGGCGCGCGCCTCAGACGTCCACGGTGGCGGCGCAGGTCCAGCCGCCCGGCCCTTCGCCCAGTTCCAGGCCGTACAGCGCGACGGCCTTCGGCACGGCGCCGACCAGGGCGGCGGTCGAGGTGTCGGCCATCCGGAAGCGCACCTCGACGCTGCGGGCGCCGTCCAGGCCGCGGACCGGCCCGAGAGTGAGCGAGACGGGCAGCTCGCCGTCGGCGTCCATCCGGTAGATGACCTCCTCCAGCACGCCCGCGAGCAGGTCCGGGTCGCTCGCGGCGAGCACGGTGCAGGCGCGCTCACCGCTGATCCGGGCGCCGGACAGGTCGGCGAAGCTGCCGACGACGGCGTGCACCAGTTCGCCGATGCAGCCCTCGGCCGTCGGCGCCCATGCCTCCACCCGCAGGTCCGCCGTGTGCGGCACACTCCGGTGGCCGCGGTCGGACCGCGGCGCGGGCTCACGACCGTCCACGAGCGACGCCTCCCGCACGCGTTGCCGTCCTTCCTCCAGCGTCGTCCGGGGGCGGGCCGGGGGCAAGTGGGGCCCGGGGGCGTGGGGTTCTTGGGCCTGTCCGGCGGATGTCGCCGGGCGCGTCGCGCCCGGCGACATCCGCCGGACAGAACACCTACCGCCCGATCGAGGAGAGGTAGGCGGAGGTCAGCTCGGGCGTGGCCAGCCAGGCGGCGTGGTCGCTCGGTTCGGCGTAGGTGTTGGCGAGCCGGCGGGCGACCGCCGGGTACTGGGCGGCGGCCGCGAAGACAGCCTGGAGGTGGTCCGGCATGGTCAGCATGGCGGTCGTGAACTCGACGGTGTGGCGGGCGTGTCGCTGCCAGAACCGCTCGGCGGTGCGACACATCCAGTCCGCCGTGAACGGGGCGTCGCCGTGCTCGCGGACCGCCTGCCGGTAGGCGTCCGCCGCGCGGGCGGCGCCGTTGGCGCCCTGGCCGGTGATCGGGTCGTTGACCACCACCGCGTCGCCCAGGCCCAGGACGTGCACGGCGTCGACGCCCGAGCCCAGTTCCGCCACCGGGCGGCGGACCGTCGGGGTCACCGCGCCCCGGAGCCCGGCCCCGGCGTCGGTCGGCTCGGCGTCCCGCCAGTGCTCCGCCTCCCAGGGCAGGTACTCGGCCAACAGGGCGCGGATCCGGTCGAGTTGGACGCCGACCTCGGGTCCGTCGCCGAAGGCGTCCAACGGGCTGCCGGGCAGCGCCTCCCAGAGCAGGATGTCACAGGGGCCGGAGCGGGTCAGGGCGGGCTGGAGGTAGAGCTCGCCCAGGCCCGGCAGGGCGTGCATCCGGGCACGGGGCCCGGCTGCCGGGTCGGGCGAGCCGACGCCGTGCGCGTACAGGCAGGACAGCGCGCGCTGCGGCCGGTCGAAGGGCGAGCGGGCGGCGTTCCGTTCGAAGATCCCGGCCAGCTCGCCGCGCCCGGCCGCGACCACGGTCAGCTCGTGCCGCCGGGCCAGCGCGTGCAGCCCGGCCCGGTCCAGCGAGCGGTACTCGACCCGGCCGCCGCGCTCGGCGAGCAGTTCCAGCCAGCGGGACAGCTTGACCCGCTGGTCGACCGAGCGGCCGGGCTCGTCCAGGGTCATGGTGAACTCCAGCACGCGGGTGGCCGGCGGCGCCACGAGCACCGCGTCGACCGAGGCCACCGACGGGGTCTCGTCCGCCCACAGATCCAGCCCGGCCGCCGCCTCGATCCGCAGCGCCGGGCCGAACATCGCCTGGGTGGACAGCACCCGCCCGCCCCGCACCTGCTCCGGGGTGCGCTCGGCGACCAGCGTCACCTCGTACCCGTCGGCCAGGAGCCCGAGCGCGAGCTGCAGGCCGGCCTGGCCCGCTCCGACGACGGCGATACGGCGCATGCGTGGCCTCCCGGTGGTCTGCTGACGGTCCGTCGGCTGCCCGGACACGGCGCGTCAAGCGGCACAGTAGCCCAGCCGCCGGGCCGCGGGCAGGGGCCGGGTGGGAGGGATCCGGCGCGCGTCGCCCGGGCGGCCGTGGTCGGCGCGTTTGCGGCCGTCCGCATACTCATGCACTTCGGACGATGCGAGGGGTGGCGCTGGCCCTCCACTTGGCCCGTACTGACCGCCATTTGAATCCACGCCGACCCGGCTGCAATGATTGATATATTCAGATCTCCGCAAATCCATTCATCACTTGCCACGGTTCGGCCGCTCGGCGCGGCCCGGGCCGGGACCCGTTCGGAGAGGGAACGATCGACCATGCAGCCTGCTGTGCCCCGGGGCTTCCGGGCCGTCACCACCAACATGGGCCTCAAGGACGTCGAGGACGACTTCGCGGCGGTCGTCTCCGAGGTCCCGTGCCGGTCCGCGGCCGTCTTCACCCGCTCGCGCTTCGCCGGCCCCAGTGTCGTGCTCAGCCGCGAGGCGGCCGCGCTCCAGCGCAGCCGCGGGATGGTCGTGCTGTCCCGCAACGCCAACGTCGCCACCGGCCGCACCGGTGCGGAGAACGCCGCGGAGGTCCGCCGCCGGGTCGCCGAGATCGCCGGCATCGCCCCGGAGGAGCTGGTCATCGGCTCCACCGGGGTGATCGGGCGCCCCTACCCCATGGACGGCATCCGGGCCGGGCTCGACGCGATGTCCTGGCCGTTCCCGGAGGCCGACTACGCGGCCGCGGCCCGGGCGATCATGACCACCGACACCCGCCCCAAGTACCTCCACGTGCGCTGCGGCGACGCCGCGCTCGTCGGCATCGCCAAGGGCGTGGGCATGATCGAGCCCGACATGGCGACGCTGCTGACCTTCTTCTTCACCGACGCCGACATCCCGGCCACCGAACTCGACGCCCTCTTCCGCCGGGTGATGGACCGGACGTTCAACGCGCTGAGCATCGACACCGACACCTCCACCAGTGACACCGCCGCGATCTTCGCCAACGGGCTCGCTGGAGCGGTCGACCTCCCCGCCTTCGAACAGGCGCTGTACGAGTGCGCGCTGCACCTCGTACGGGAGATCGCCTCGGACGGCGAGGGCGCCTCCAAACTGATCGAGGTGCGGGTCACCGGAGCCCGGGACGCGGCCCAGGCCAAGCGCGTCGGCAAGAGCGTGGTCAACTCGCCGCTGGTCAAGGCGGCCGTGCACGGCGCCGACCCGAACTGGGGCCGCGTCACCATGGCCATCGGCAAGCTGGAGGACGAGACCGACATCGACCCGGCGGCCGTCAGCATCCGCTTCGACGACCTCCCGATGTACCCCGAGGAGCCGGGCGAAGCACTGCTCGACCGGGCCCGCGCGTACCTGGGCGGCGACGAGGTGGTCATCCGGATCGACCTGGGCATCGCCGACGGCGCGTTCACGGTGTACGGCTGCGACCTCACCGAGGAGTACGTGAAGCTCAACGCCGACTACACCACCTGACCCTCCCGGGCGTCCGGCTGGGCGTCACCGCCCGCCGCCCCCGGACCGTTCACCGGGGGCAGCGGGCGGACCGGAGGCTCAGCCGTGCAGGTGCGCGGTGAGCAGCCTCACCACGGCGTCGATCTGCTCCGCCACGTAGAAGTGCCCGCCCGGGAAGACCCGGAGGCTGAAGCCGCCGCTGGTGTGCCGCTCCCACTGGGCGGCCTGCTCGACCGTGGCGTTGGCGTCCGCCTCCCCCACCAGGGCGGTGATCGGCTGCGGGACGACGGCGTCCGGCGCGGCCCGGTAGGTCTCGATGGCGGTGTAGTCGGCGCGCAGCGCCGGCATGATCAGCTCGCGCAGGGCCGGCACGTCGAGGATCCGCTCGTCCGTCCCGCCCAGCCGGATGACCTCCTCCAGCAGGCGGTCGTCCGGCAGCTTGTGGACGGCGGTGTCCCGGGGCAGCGAGGGCGCCCGGCCCGCGGACACGAACAGCCGCTCCGGCCCCGCCAGGCCGTCGCGGGTGAAGCACCGGGCGACCTCGAAGGCGACCGCCGAACCCATGCTGTGCCCGAAGAAGACGATCGGGCGGTCCACCCACGGCCGCAGCTGCCCGTAGATCTGCCCGGCGAGTTCCGGAACCGAGTCGATCGTGGGCTCCGCGAAGCGGTTCTGCCGACCCGGGTACTGAACCGCCAGCACGTCGGCGTACGGCGCGAGCGCCTTGGCGTACTCCATGTAGTAGCTCGCCGATCCGCCGGCGTGCGGGAAGATCACGATCCGGGCGGGAGCGAAGTCGGACGGGCTGAACCTGCGGAACCAAGGGTTGTCGACGGCAGCGCTGCTGGGCATGCGGGGTGTGACCTCTCTCCCTGACGGACTCTGCTCCCCCCAGTCTCGCAGTGCGCGTACGCCACCGGGGGCGATCACGCTGCGCTACCCGGTTTTCCGCACTCCGGCCGCCCGAGCCGGGCACGCCCCGTCAGTCCTCGTCCGGCCCGTCCAGAAGGCTCGCCCACGGGTCCGCGCCCGGGTCCGGCGCGGTGACCCAGCCGGCTGCCAGGACCAGCCCGGAGAGCCGGTGGACGGCCAGGAAGCCGAACGGGCGGTTGAAGTGCACACCGACGAAGCGCTGGAGGTAGGGCGGTTTCCGGGTGCTTCCCGCGCCGCTGGCCGCGATCCCCACGGCCGTCACCGAGGCGGCCCGGAACCCGCGGGCGGAGAAGGACGCGGTGGCCTTCTGGCGCGCGCTGTTGACGAACAGTGGCGGATCACCGTCCGAGAGGCCGGGCAGCCGGTCCTCGACCGCGGACGGGGTGGCGAGCGTCTCCAGTCCGAAGGTCCCGCGGCGGGCGAGCAGGTCGTGGTCGGCCTCGACGGTGAACTTCGGGACGCTCACGAACAGGCGGTCCTCCGGCTCGTAGCACCGCACCGCCTCGACCGTCAGCCCGGGACCGGCGGCGCCGAAGGGCAGCCGGTCGGCGGCGGTCCGGCGGCACCGCTGCGAGAGCACCCCGATCCCGGTGGACAACACCTCGCCGGGTGCGGCGTCGGACTCGCCGAGCAGCAGATGGACGCTGATGTCGCCGTACCCGAGCACCCGCAACTCGGTCACCGGCCCGGCGGGCGTCTCCAGCAGGGCGGCGCGGTCCACCAGGGACGTCGCCCGGGTCAGGTGGTGGACGGCCCGGCCCCAACCGTCCGTGCCGTCCTGCCGGAAGGCGCCGTAGTCCGTGAACGGCTTGATCCACTCCGTCCGGACGGTGAGCGCCGCGGCCAGCACCAGGCGGGTGTTCGAGTCCAGTTCGACCGGCATCTCCCCGATCTGGCCGCCCGTACGTTCGACCGCCCAGGCGTCCAGCAGCGCACGGTCCCGCTCCGCGTCGCCCGTCAGCCGGCCGACCAGGTCCGCCGGGACGGAGGCCAGCCACTCCGGGCTCAGCCGCAGCCGGTCGTCGCTCCAGACACCGAGCGCGGACCGCACCGCCGGGATGTCCCGGAGCAGGCCGAGCAGGTCACGGGCGCGCGCGGCGGCGGCCGCGACCGGCACCCCGAGCGCCTGCGCCAACTCGCCCTGGACGGCCGCGCTTCCGGCCGGGGCCAGCAGCGCCAACAGCGGCCAGACACCGGCCGGCATCAGGACCGTCCCCTGCCTCGGGTCCGCCTGCTCGACCCAGCGCTCCCCCAGCGCGTTGGCGGCCCGTACGGCCTCGGCCCTGCTCATGTGGCGCGTGCTCCCCGTGTTCGCTCTTCGGTTCGCCGAGCCTAGGAGGCGTCCCGCACGCGGCGCGAACGGTTTTCCCGGTCAGGGCCGGAGGCGGGCCGGGTAGTCGGAGCGGGTCAGTTCGTGGACGCGGACGGCGGTGCCGTTGCCGGGGACGGTGGTCTCCCGTTCGGGCCGCAGTCCGAGCTTGGCCATCACGCGCTCGGAGGCGGTGTTGCCGATCCGGGCGATGCTGATGATCCGGTCCAGACCACAGGTCTCGAAGCCGAACCGCAGCACCGCCGTCGCCGCCTCGGTGGCGATGCCGCGGCCCCAGAAGGCACGGCCGAGCCGCCAGCCGATCTCGACCGCGGGCAGCACCTCGGGGAGGAGCAGGGGCACCGCCAGACCTGTGAAGCCGGCGAGTTCACCGGTCTCCCGCAGCTCCACCGCGAACAGGCCGAAGCCCGCGGTGTCCCAGGTCCGTTCGATCCGCTCGACGGCCCGGCGGGTCTCCTCCAGGGTCTGGACCCGCCCGTCGCCGATCCAGCGCATCACCTCGGGGTCGGCGTTGACGGCCGCCATCGCCGGTACGTCGTGTTCGCGCCAGCGTCGCAGCACCAGGCGGGGCGTCCCGATCGTCACCATGCGCTCACGCCCTCCGTACGGCCAGGACGGCCGCACTGCCCGGTGCGGTCAGCACCTCGGTGGCCTCCAGGCCGGGGTGCGCAAGGTAAAGCAGGCGCAACCGGTCGACCTCACCGCCGAAGCGCGGGGGCCAGTGCGGCGAGGGTGTGAAGTCGTCCATGAGCAACAGGCCGCCGGGGGCGAGCAGTTCGACCACCCGGTCGGGGTCGTCGCGTTTGCCGCCGCCGTCGCAGAAGAACACGTCGAACGGCGCGTGCTCCTCCAGCAGCCGCCAGTCCCCGTGCAGCACCCGCACGCGGGCGTCGTCGGCGAACAACTCCGCCGAACTCCGGGCCAGTTCGCCATTCCGCTCGGCCGTGAACAACCGCGCGCCCGGGCCGAGTCCGCTGCGCAGCCAGGCCGTACCCACCCCCGCGCCGGTGCCGCTCTCCGCTACCGTCCCACCAGGCTTGGCCGCGGCGGCGAACGCCAGCAGCCGACCGACCTCCCGGGTGCAGCTCTTGCCGAACCCCAGCCGGGCGGCGACCCGCTCGGCCGCCAACACCCCTGTGGGGAGCGCGCGTTCCTCGTCGCCCGTCATCCGTTCGAAACCCCCTTCACCTTCGTGCGGCTCGGTGCCATCATGCCGTCATGACCGAATGGACCACCATCGCCGCCTACCGGAACCGGACCGGGCGCCCGACGCCGATGGCCGTCCTCCGCGCTTGACTGCGTGACCGGGGCATCGACTGGATGCCCTTCCCGCCGGAGGCCGTCCGGTGGGACGCGCCCTGCGGCATCGGTCCGGGCGGCCGCTGGCAGTGCTGGTTCGATGTGCGGATCGACGCCGAAGCCCTGCGCCCCCTCGGGCTCCATCCCGACCAGCCGACCTCCGCCGCCAACGGGCCCTCACCTCCGGGCTGGTGGCATGCGGAAGCGGAGCGCCTGGCCCGCCGCCACTGAGCCTCACACCGCCCCACCGAAACGGACCGCCTCCGCCCGGGCGCGGGAGACCGTGTCGAGCAGCAGAACGGAGGCCGCCTCCGGCGTCGGCACCGGCCCGCCGGACCGCGCGTGCCGGGTGAACTCCGCCGACAACCGGCCCAGACCGCGGCGGTGGCGGGCGAAGACCCGGGCGGGGGCGTGCCGCCCGCGCGCCCGCTGGCCGTCGAGGGCGGTGGCGGCAGCGACGTCGAGCAGCACCAGGTGCAGTTCGCGCCCCTGCCGACCGGCCTCCCGGGCGAGCCAGCGGCGCATCCAGGCGCGGCTGCCGCAGTCGTGCACCAGAAGCGGGCCGCCCCGCCGCACCGAGGTGCGCAGCAGCCGGAAGTGCTCCAGCCGTGCCCACGGCCGGTACACCGCGTACGGGAGGCGCGCGGGCATCACCGCCTCACAGGCCTCGTGCACCGTGCGCGGGTCCACCGTCGGGACGGCCCCGCCCGCCGCCCAGCGCCGCAGCAGCGTGCTCTTGCCCGCCCCCGGCAGTCCCGACACCACCACCACGGCGTCACCCGGGTACGCCACCACCATCCCTGGCCCGGCCTCTCCCCGCAGGTCCACCAGCCCACGCGGTGCCACCACCAACGCCTCCGCCTCGCCGCCCACCGCTCCTCCGTCCGTGTCCGACCGAAGACCCTAACAAGTCCGGCACGCGGAGGGCCCGGACCCCGACGGGGGCGCACCCGGGGCACCCCCACCCACTAGGCTGACGCCTCGTCAGTCGCGGGAAGGGTGGGCATGACAGAGGCTGGTGGGACGTACACCGAGCTGGTGCTGGACGGGCTGGCGCGGGACCCTGGGCGGGTGGCACTACGCCACGGGCACGTGACGATGACCGCCCAGGAGTGCCTGGACGCGGTGTACCGGATGGCCCGCGCACTGGAGCGGGCCGGGCTGGGGCGCGGGGACGGGGTCACCCTGCTCGCCGGCAACACCCCCGGGGCACTGCTGGTGCGGCTGGCCGCCAACCTGCTGGGCGGCCGGGTGGCGATGCCGTACCCGGAGAGCCCGATCGCCGACCTGGTGGCGCTGGCGGAGTTCGCGCAGACCTCGGCGCTCGTCTTCGACCCGCTCCGGTGCGGTCCGGCTGCCGGGGCTGTGGCCCGGGCGCTGCCGGCCGCGGGCCTCTTCGCCCTCGGCCCGGCCGTGCCCGGTGGGGCGCCCCCCGGCGCGGATCTGCCGGAGCTCGCCCGGGCGTGCTCCCCCGCCCCGCTGGAGCCGCGGTACCGCCCCGAGGACGTGATGGCCGTACGCTTCACCAGCGGCACCACCGGGCGTCCGAAGGGCGTACTGCGCCGCTTCGCCCGTCCGGCCCGACCCGCCCTGCTGTCGGGGGCGTGCTTCCTGCTCTGCACCCCGCTGTGCCACGGCGGCGGCACCACCGCCGACTTCGCCCTGGCGGCGGGCGGCACCGTGGTGCTGCAGGACGACTTCGCCGCGGAGGAGGTGCTCGCGGCCGTCGAGCGGCACCGGGTCTCCCGGCTGTACCTGCCGCCGCATCTGCTCTACCGGCTGCTGGACCACCCGCTGCTGGCCACGGCCGACACCGGCAGTCTGCGCCGGGTCGGCTACACCGGCTGCGCGCCGTCGCCGCGCCGGCTGGCCGAGGCGACCCGGCGGCTGGGCCGGGTCCTGCACCAGACGTACAGCCTCACCGAGACCGGGCCGATCTCGCGGCTGAGCCCCGACGAGCACCTGGACCCGAGGCTGCTGACCACCGCCGGGCGCCCGTACCCGGACACCGGGGTGCGGATCCTGGACGATGAGGGCGCGCCGCTCCCGCCCGGCCGTACCGGGGAGATCTGCGTCCGCACGCCGACCGCGATGGCCGGTTACTGGCGCGACCCGGAGCTGACCGCCCGGGTGCTGCGGGACGGCTGGCTGCACACCGGTGATCTGGGGAGTCTGGATGCGGCCGGCTATCTGACGGTGGCGGGCCGACGGAACCAGATGGCGATCGTAGAGGGGCACAACGTGTTCCCTCACGAGGTCGAGGAGCCGCTGCGGAGCCACCCGGACGTCCGCGAGGCGGTGATGTTCGCCGGCTCCGACCCGGATCGCCTGGAGCGCGTGCACGCCGCGGTCGCCGTCGGGCCGGGCGCACGGGTGACGGCGGAGCAACTGCGTCGCTGGGCGCGGGAGCACGGGGATGCCCGGTGCGCCCCCGACACCGTGCTGATCCTCCCGGCGATCCCGCTGAACGGGCTCGGCAAGCCCGACCTGCCGGCGCTCCGCGCCCTGGCCGGGGAACGGATCGGGCGGCCCGCCGCCGCACTGGGGGCGCGCAAGGTGGTGTGACGCGCCCCATCAGTGCTTCGAGCGCCCGCGTGGACCACCTGTCGCGCGGCGGACGGCGGGAAGAGACCGAGCGTGGGCACTCGACCGTGCGGGCCGAGCTGCCGATACACCTCGGCGGCGCTCCCTCGCACCGTCCCCAGGAGGCACTACCTTGACCTGGCTACGCATCCTGACCGCGGTGGGCATCCTGGCCCTGGCGGCCGGTGCCCTGCTCGTCTTCGCCCGCTTCACCGCTCCTTCCCGCGGCGAGCACGCCGTCGGGACCGCCCCGCCCGACCTCCGGAAGGACGCCGAGGGCAGCGGCCTCTTCCCGCGGATGGGCGGCGACGGCTGAGGCCGGTCAGCCTTCCACGTGGTCGTCGCGGCGGACTTCGATGTGGTCGGTTGCGAGGTCGACGGCGACGCGGTGTTCCATGCCGAGTGCTTCGAGGAATTTGACGGGAAGTTGGACGCGTCCGGTGCGGTCGAGCATGACGTACTCGCGTTCGTTGACGGTCTCCTCGCCGTGTTCGTCGGTGACGGTGCGGCGCAGGACTTCGCTGCTGGTGCGTCCGTCGCGGATGGCGACGGTGCGGCGGACCTCGCTTGCGACCATGGGGTCGTGGGTGACGATGACGACGGTGGTGCCCAGTTCGCGGTTGACGGTGCGGAAGGACTCGAAGATGACGCCGGCGGTCTCGGAGTCGAGTTCGCCGGTGGGCTCGTCCGCGAGCAGGACGGGCGGGTTGTTGGCCATGGCCACGGCGATGGCCACGCGTTGCTGCTGGCCGCCGGAGAGTTCGCTGGGGCGGCGGTGGGCGAGGCCGCCGATCTCCAGGGCGTCCATCAGTTCGGCCACGCGGGCGGCCTGTGCCTTCGGGCCGGCCGCCGTGCGGCGTCCGCGCAGTTGCATGGGCAGGGCGATGTTCTCGGCGGCGGTCAGGAAGGGCAGCAGGTTGCGGGCGGTCTGCTGCCAGATGAACCCCACGACCTCACGGCGGTAGCGAAGACGCTCCTTGGCGGACATCTCCAGCAGGTCGCAGCCCGCAACGCTCGCGGTGCCTGCGGTGGGCACGTCCAGCCCGGCCAGGATGGTCAGCAGGGTCGACTTGCCGCTGCCGGAGGCACCGACCAGGGCGACCAGGTCGCCCTGCTGGATGGTCAGCTCCAGCCCCTGGAGGGCCTGGACCTCGATCCCCTCGGCGCTGAAGATCCTCACCAGCCGGTCGCAGACGATCGCCGCGCCCTGCCCGTGGGCCGCGGGCGAGGCGGCGGCCAGGGCCCGCTGCCGCAGTTCCTTCAGGCTGGGGGCCTGCACCACCGGCCGCTGCTGGGACGTGCTCGTCACCGCTGCTCTCCTGTCTCGTGGGGGGCGGTCTGTGCCGTCGCTGCGGCCTGTGGTGCCGGTCGGGGTGTCATCCCTGTTCTCCGGCGCGTAGTTCGGTGGCGATCTGGCGGCGTCCGGCGATGAGGGTCTCGGCGGCCACGGCGAGGGCGACGAGCAGGGCCAGGCCGGCGGTGGGCAGCAGGACGGGCATCAGGGCGGGGGTGATGGCGTCGCCGACCCTGGCGCCGACGAGGGTGGAGATGTCGAAGGCGCCGCCGAGGAGGGCGACGGCCGCCAGGGCGGTCAGGCCGCCGCCGAGGGCGGCGGTGAGGGTCTGGGGCAGGGCTTCGGTCGTGATCAGTGCCAGGCCCTGGCGGGGGTGCAGGCCCATGGTGCGCAGGCGGGCCAGGACGGCGGTGCGTTCGGGTGCGGCCCGCAGGAGCGTCAGCAGGACGGCGAGCAGGGCGAACCCGGCACCGGCGGCGGCCGCGTACCAGAACAGCCGTCCGGCGGCGCGCTGCAACGGGTCGTCCGCGAGCGCGGCCGCGGTCTCCCCACTGCTGTGCACGGTGTACCCGGCAGGCAGACCATGAGTGGCCCTGCCCGCAGCCGCCGCGTCCTCGGCGACGAGTGCCGCCATCCCGGTCGGCTGGCCCCCGCCGTTGTCCCGCAGGGCCGACCTGACCTGCTCGGGATCGATGTCACCGACGGCGAACCACGTGTTGATCCGCTTGACCTCCGGCAGGCGTTCCCAGGCCGGGCCCGCGGCCACCACGACGAACGGCTTGCCCGGGTCCGGCAGGGCGGGAGTCGCGCCGATGGTCCCGGCGACCGTGGTGCGCAGGGCGTTCCCGTTGGGCGTTCGCACCTCGGCCGGGCCGGCGGTCAGACGCTTGGCCAGGTCGCGGCTGAAAAGGGCGGGCACCGGGGTGTCCCGGCCGCCGGGGGCCGCGGCGAGCTTCGCCGGGTCGAACCCGCCGACCCCGAGGGTGCGGGCGATCTCCGCGTACGCCGCCGGATCGACCACCACGAGGTAGGCCTCGGTGTAGTCCTGGTCGGCGCCGACGAAACGGGCCTTGGGCTCGACCCAGGCCCCGGTCGAGGCCCGGACGCCCGGCAGTGCGGCAGCGGTCTCGGCGAGGGACTCGGGCAGGGTGGCGTAGGCGGGGAGGGAGACGCCGATGTCCCCGCCGGTGGCGATGCGCGCGGCGCGGGTGCGCACGTGGTCGACGGTGTCGAGGACGGTGGCGCCGAAACCGGTCGTGGTGACGGCGATCAGCAGGGCGAGCAGCGGCAGTACGGAGGGCTTGCGGCGCCCCGAGCTGTCCCGGGCGGCCCGGGCCAGGCCGAGGAAGGCGATCAGGCCGCGTCCCCGTCCGGCCAGCCGGGCCAGCCGGCCGACCAGCAGCGGTTCGACCCGGGCCAGCAGCAGCCCGCCGGTGACGGCGAGCAGCAACGGCGCGGCCACCAGCAGCGGATCCAGCCCGCCACCGGTACCGACACCACGGCGGCGGACCTCCGCGACGGCCGCGGCGGTCACCGCCAGGACGGCCAGTTCGCCGACCAGCCGCCGTCGACCACCGACCGCCCTACCGCGCGACCACAGCAGGGCGGCACGGGCCGGGAAGGCCAGCAGGGCGAACAGCGCAGCAGCCGAGCCTGCCAGCACTGCTTGGCCCCAGCGGGGAGTGGGCAGCAGCAGCACCGCCAGGGCCGTGGCGACGGCAGCGGCTGGCAGGACGGTGGCCGCACCCTCGCCGATCAGGCGCAGCAGCACGCCGGTTCGGGAGCCGCCACGGGCGCGCAGCAACTGGATCTCGGCGGCGCGCCGGTCGGTGGTCAGGGCGGCGGCCAGGCACAGCACCACGAGGGCGACGCCCGCGACCCCGGCGGGCCCGATCGTGCTCAGCGGCAGCGCCGCCCGGTAGCGCTCGTCCGCCCGGGTCAGGATGTCGGGCAGGCCGGAGACGGTGTGCAGGTCCGCACGCCCGGTCGCGCCGATCAGCTCGGTGGCCCCGGGACCGGTCAGGAACGAACTGAGCGTGGTGCGGGTGCGGTCGAGCTGGTCCGCCCGCAGCGAGGCGGGGTCGACGGGCAGCCGCCAGAAGTTCTCCGCGTTCGAGCCCCAACGGGCCATCGCCGCCAGGCTGTTGCCGTCGACGAAACCGCTGGTCATCCAGTGCTCGTGCTGGGGGGCCGCGTTCAGGCAGGCGCGGGCCGGGCAGCCGAGGTCGTCCCAGAACGGGTCCTGAGGATCGTTGATCCGGTAGAGGCCGACCACCACGGTGCTCCGCTGGGCGCCCGAGCCCTCGACGCCGTTGTCGATGACGTCACCGAGTCTGATGTGGATGGTCTCGGCGGCCTGCTTGCTGATCACGATCGGCAACGGACCGTCGCCCCGGCCCGGGGTCGGCCAGGTGCCGTCGGTGAGGGTGGCCCGGGCGGACAGGTCGTGCAGGTAGAGAAGGCTGAGCATCGGGGCGTTGGCGTCCGAGATCCGGGCGTACCCCGGGTTGCCCATGCCGCGGTCGCCCAGGGCGCGGGCGCCGTAGGCCAGACCCGGCTGGGACAGCGTCAGCTGCTGTCCCGTCTTCTCGGTGAGCTGTTGCCGCACCCGGTCGAGCTCGGTGGCGTTGTCGTGGACCCGGGTCTGGGAGGTGGTCTGCAGGCTGGTCGGATTGAGGCCCTTCTGGGTCACGAAGTCCTGGAGCGCCGCGTCGGCGCCGCGGTCCGCGGTGCGGGGGAAGGCCGCGGCGAGGAAGACGGTGACGAAGGCGAGCGCTGCCATCAGCACCGCCGCCAACGGACTCGCCCGCAGCCGGGTACGGACCCAGGGCGCCGGGCGGTGAACGGTCTCGGGAGTGGACACACGGCTGCCCTCCGGGGTGGGCACGCTGGTGCCGGCCTGGGTGGTCACATCTCCTCCACGTGGCGCAGCCGGTTGGCCACGTCTCGACGGCGGCGTCCGATCAGGAAGGCGGACAGCAGCGGGGCGACGGCGATCGCGGCCGCGAACAGCAGTGCCTGGCCGACGGGCAGGTCGATCAGGACTTGGGGCATGGGCCGGCGGGCGGCGGGGGTCAGGACGACGAAGGGCACGATCAGGTGGACGAGCAGGGCGCCCAGGGCCAGACCGACGGTTGCGCCGAGTCCCACGAGCAGGGCGTGTTCGGCCGCGACGGTGCGGCTCACGTGTTTGCGCGGGGCGCCCAGGGCGAGCAGCAGGGCCGAGTCGCGGGCGCGTTCGTGGGCGGATCCGGCCACGGCGGCGACGAAGCCGATCGCGGCGAGCAGGGCGGTGACGACCGCGATGGCCATCAGCGCGTTCTGCGGGGCCGCGCCCACCGGGTCGCTGAGCATGCCCTCGGCGACCTCGTCGTAGAGCTGGACGTCCTGGGAGCCGGGGGCGGACCGGAGCGCGGCCGCGGCCTGGGCGGGGGTGCGGTCACCCGGGCCGGTCGCGGGCAGCCACCACTCGGCACGGCCGGGCAGGGAACGGCCCTGCGCCGCCAACAGCCGCGCGGCGGTGGCCAGATCGACGACCAGCGCGGCACGCCCCGCCACCGGCAGCGCCTGGACCACCCCGGTCACCTTGACCTGCACGACGGCCCCGGCGAACGGCACCCGGACGATGCCGCCGACCGAGCCACCGACGAGCTTCAGGTAGTCACGGGTGGCGACGCCGGACAAGGCGGTCGGCGCAGTCGCCCCGACCGGGCTGAGAACAGCACGGAAGGTTTCTCCGGTGCCGTTCACGGCGCTGTAGCCGACGGTGAACAGCCGCTCGGCGTCGTCCTGTTCGGAGCGGACGGTGGCCGGCGGCCCGGACTGGCCCGGCCCGACCGTCCAGGAGAGGCCGGCCGGCAGCGCGACGTCGGTCGCGGGTCCGTCGGCGGTGTCCGAGACGGCCAGCCGGCGCACGGTGACCTCACCGTCGGCACGGTCGCTGTAGGACACGGTCGCCCCGACCAGGGTCAGCGGTGCGGCGGCGGAACCCATCGGGGCGTCGACCAGGGTGCTCAGCGGGGCCGAGGCACGAAGGTCACCGGTGACCGGCAGGCCCGCGAACGGCACCTTGTGGACGTAGCCGAAGCGGTCCCGCAGCAGCAGTGCCACCTCGGGGGGAGCGTCGGCCATCATGTGCACCGTGTTGGGCAGCCGGACCTGTCCGCGGAAGGCCTGCCGGATCGAGAGGTCGGCGTCGATCCGCAGCGGGTGGCCGGGCAGGGTGACGCCTGCCGCGGCCCCGGCCGGGGCGGGCTGGGCGAGCGCGCCGAACGTCTTCGCCCGGTCGGCCCCGTCGAGGAGGTCGGGGCGGACCGGGACGCGGTCGGCCAGGGCGGTGGTGTCCAGCGCGAGGAGTTGCCCCGTGCCGTTCGGCAGCACCTGATCCTCGCGCGCCACCGGAACCAGCCGGTCCCCGCCCGGCAGGCCACCGTAACGCCCGCCCTGACCCATCAGCGCACCATGCGAACCGGAGATCCGCAGACCCCCGCCGGTCGCGAACGCCGCCTGGTCACGCTGGGAAGCACTCCACGTGGCATGCTGACCCAGCGCGAGCACGCCCGTGGCCACCGCCATCACCAGCAACAGCACCGGCCCCGTAGCCCGCGCCGGCCGACGGGCCAGCTGCCAGCCGACCATCGCCGGACCGAGACCACTGCCCCGCGCCGCCACCCTCGCACCCAACCGGGCCACCAACGGCAGCACACGCAGCACCACCAAAGTACCCGCACACAACGCCAGCGTCGGGGTGGCCACCAGCAACAGGTCGACACCGAGCCTGCCCGAAGCATCGACGGACAGCCCACCCCCGTACTGCTCCAACTGCTGGTACGCCAGAACCGCCAATGCCAGAACCGCCAGGTCACCGCCGCTGCGGGCGACACCCGACACCACCGCCTGACGACGCCCCACCCGCCGGCGCAGCGCGCCACCGGCACCGCGCAGCAGGCCGGGCACGGTCGCCAGCGCGACGCACACCAGCGCACACCCCACGGCCACCGGCCACAGCGTCCAACTCACCCGGGCGTCCAGGGCGACCTGGTGGGAACGACCGAGACCGGCCAGGACACGGACCAGCAACGGCGTGAGCAACGGGGCCAGGACCGCGGCCGGGAGAGCGAGCAGTACCGACTCCACAGCGGTGAACGCACCCAGCCGGGCACCGGAGGCACCGCGGGCGGCCAGCAGTTCGTCCTCGCGTTCCTGACGCGCCGAGACCAGCCGCACCACCAGCAGCAGCGCCGCCGCGGCCAGGACGGCCAACTGCAGGGCACCGATCAGCAGCGTGGAGCGGGCGACCGTCAGGCTTTGCGTCAACTCACGTACGACCTGAGGAAGTTCGGTCGTCGCATTCAGGGCAGCGCTCTTGCGCAGGTCCTCGGACAGGCCCTGGGCACGGTCGCCGACCGCTCGGACCGTGTCCTGGCCCACCCCCGCGAAATCCGCGTCCAGCAGCCAACCCCGACCGCTCTGCGCCAGACCACCCGTGGTGAAGACGCTCGCATCGACCATCATCGGACCGTAGGTGGCGAACCCGCCCACCTCGACCTCACGACCGCCCACCGGATCGATCCGCCAGTACGGCGCGGACGGATCCACCGCCCGGTAGACGCCCGTGACCCGCACCCCCAGCGGCCTGCCGTCGAACCGGTCCGCCAACCGCACATCCACCGGCAGCGCCCCCGCGGACACGCCCAACCGCGCCAACAGTGCCTGCGGCACCGCCACCTGCGGCACCACCGACCCCACCGGCCCACTCACCGCACCCGGCCACGCCCCGGAAACCAAGCTGACCCGGCCACGATCCAGATCAGCCAACACCGTCAGATCGACCTTGGCGGAACCGCTCTGGCCGCTCGCCGCGTCGCCGCCCCCGGGCAGACCATAGGAACGACTGCGCAACAAACTGTCCGTGCGCACCGGCAGACCACCGAACAGCCCCTCCCGGTAGGACGCCAGCGCCGCTTCGTCCTTCTCCCGCTGCTCCAGGCCGTGCTCAGCCGTCACCACCACCGTCGTCCGGGCATGACCCGACCCCTGAAGGGCCTGCCGCAGACCCGCCCGCTCCACACCACCGCTGAACGTCACCAACGCGGTCAACACCGCCGTCGCGACCAACACCGTCAACAGGACCGCAGCAGCCAACGGCAGTCGCCCACGCAACCTGCGCACGACGAAGCCGAGCATCACATTCCTCCCCCGGACACGTCCCCGGTCGCGCCCCAGCCCCACCCGTCGATCCGACGCCATCCGGGCACATCTTGGCCACAGATAGAGGCTTCACGGGCACACCGGCGCAGTGATCACCGGCAATCGGTCACCGGATAGCGGACGATGCTGTCAGATCCGATCCGGAAACGGAAGGGACTTGCGCGAATCAAGTAAGCAATGAGCAAATTCCTTGCATTGATACGATCCCCGCCGGCAACGAGCCATTGAAATGCCATGCACACTTCATAGCGCCGGTTTCACCGCACGGCCCTTGACCAGGGACTTCCCGTTCGCGAATTCTCTGCTCGGAGCGGTGAACCCACGAAGCCACCTCAACCGTTGACCCGTCCAGAACCGGGTATCCACCGCCCACAGGGGGACGCCGCATGACACGACACCAGGCCGCCGACACAGCCCCGACGGCCTCCGGCCCGATGGTGGCCGTGACCGACCTCCGACGCAGCTTCGGCACCGGCGAGCGGACCGTCCACGCCCTGCGCGGCATCAGCTTCTCGGTCGAGCGAGGTGAACTCACCGCACTCAAGGGACGGTCCGGCTCCGGCAAGACCACCCTGCTCAACCTGGTCGGCGGGCTGGACGCACCGACCGGCGGCAGTATCGCGCTGGACGGCATCGACCTCGGCGGGCTGGACGAGAACGGCCGACTCGCCCTGCGCCGCGAGCGGATCGGCTTCGTGTTCCAGTCCTTCGGACTGATCCCGATGCTCACCGCCGCCGAGAACGTCGGCGTGCCGATGCGACTGCGCAAGGTTCCGCCGGCCGAGCGCGAGGAGCGCGCTCACACCCTGCTGGCGCTGGTCGGCCTGGCCGACCACGCCAACCAGCGGCCCGGCGAGCTCTCCGGTGGCCAGCAGCAGCGCGTCGCGATCGCCCGCGCACTGGCCAACGACCCCGGTCTGATCATCGCCGACGAGCCCACCGGCCAGCTGGACTCCGAGACCGGCCGCTCGATCATGGAGCTGCTACGCGCGGTGGTCCACAGCGAGGGCGTCACCGTCCTCGTCGCCACCCACGATCCGACGCTGATGGGGCTCGCCGACCGGGTCATTGAGCTCCACGACGGCCGGATCGTCGACGAGGACGCGGATCAGGCCGCGTAACGACGGCGGGGCCGGAGCGGCCGGGCGGGGGCGGACGGCAGGACCGGAGCGGCCGGGCCGGGCGGGGGCGGGCGGTCGGCGGGACCGCCGCCCCGCTCAGCGCAGCGCCGGTCGCGACTCAGGCCCGGAGCGGCCGGATCGACTGGGCATGGTGGAACACCTCCTCTCCGTCCCAGTAGGCCTTCGCCCGTTGCAGTCGTGGATAGTTCTCCTTGTAGTAGAGCCTCGGATACGCCGGGTCGGGCTGGTCGACCGTGCCCAGATCCACGTCCGGGTAGTTGACGTAGGCGCCGTCCGTCGCGGTGTCGACCTCCGGGACGCCTCCCGTCTCCCGGTACATCTCCCGGTAGAGCCCGCTCAGGTAGGCCAGGTGACCGGCGTCCTCGGCCGGGTCGGTCCAATAGGTCTGGTACTGCAGTTTCATGATCGAGTCCCGCTGCGGCACGGCGGTCTCATCGGGACGGCGGGCGTTGATCCGGCAGCCGTAGGAGTCGATCTGCACCAGTGTCTTGGTGAGGTCCACCCCTTCCACGTCCCGCGTCAGCCAGTCCCAGAGGGTGGCGATCCGCGCCCGGTCGAACGGCTCCCGGTGGTAGGCCGACTTGTACTTGCCGCGCTGGTTGTCGCCCGACGGATTGAGCGTCATAGTCGCCTGGAACCAGGGAAGTTGTCGGCGCCGCTCCGGGAGCGGCAGGAACAGCCCGGTGACGCTGTGGGTCTGGACCATCGACCGGGTCGCCATCCCCTGCTCGACCGCCGCCACGAACTCGTCCAGGGGCGCCGGGTCGTCGCCGTCCCACTGGCTGAACAGCACGACGTTCCCGTTGGAGTGGTGGGTCAGCTTGAGGATCGCGAACAGCCCGTCGTAGACCGGCTCCCGCGGACCGCTGTGTTCGGCCAGGAAAGCGCCGAAGTTGGTCAGCAGCGCCTCGAAGTCGCCGGGGCGGTCGATCAGTTCGCTCCAGGGCCAGGCCACGCTGCTGATCCACACCCGCGGCGGTGGCTCGGGTGCGTCGGCCGCGAAGTGGTAGCGCAGCACCACCCCGAAGTTCCCGCCCCCGCCACCGGTGTGGGCCCAGAAGAGGTCCTGTTCGGGCGAGCCGCTCGCGTCCTCCCGGTTCGCCCTCGTCACCTCGGCGCGGCCGCCTCGGACGGTGACCACGTCGACCTGGACGAGGTGGTCGACCGTGAGCCCGTGCCGACGGGACAGGAGGCCGAACCCTCCCCCGCAGATGTGGCCGCCCGCGCCCACCGAGTAGCAGGACCCGGCGGGAAGGGTGACGGCGTGCTCCCGGAACAGCGTGGTGCAGACCTCCCAGTTGGTGGCGCCGCCCTCCACGCAGTACGTGGGCCGGCCGAACTTGTCCCTCCCGGCGGCCACCCCGCGCATCGTGCTGAGGTCCAGGATCACGCCCCCGTCGTTGTCGACGAAGCCCTCGTAGCAGTGCCCGCCACCGCGCACGGTCGGGCGCAGTCCGCGGTCCAGCGCCCGGTTCAACTCCGCCACCGCGTCGGCGTCGTCCGCCACCAGCCGGATGTAGGCGGGACTGCTGTGCCAGCGCTGGTTGAAGCCCTGGCTGAGCGTCCGGTAGCGGGGATCGCCCGGCAGGACCGTCCGTCCGGAGAATTCGTCTCGCATGCCCTTCCCTCACTTTCTCAGGTCCGAGAGAGCCTGGCGGGCCGCACGCTAACACCCTCGTTCGGCTTTGTGAATTCATTTACGAATTAATGTGACTGTACGTCATTTCCTCGGCCGGTCGGGGAGTTCTTCAGGACCCCGTCCAGAGGGAGATTGTCAGTGGCGTCGACTACCGTCCACGACAACTCCGAAGAATCCGCTCAACAGGAGGTTCGATGACGATCTTCCATCGCATTCTCCGCAGCTTCCGGGCGCTGCGCCGAGGGACGCGGCGGGGAACAGGGCTGTGGTGGCCGGCGGACACGCCGACCACCACAGCCCCGGCCTCGGCGGCCGGGCGTTCGGGGCTGGACCCCTCAGACCGCCGGGAAGATCTCGGCGTCCGGCTTCAGCAGCTGGCCCGGCTTCGGCGCGGTCCCGTCCACCAGGTACCGGGTGACCATCGTGTTCAGCGCGGTGCTGCGGCCGACGGCGCAGTGCTCGATCGAGTCGACGCTGACCAGCACGGCGTTGCCCAGCTCCTGCTGCATCCGCTGGGCGAACTTGTACTGGGTGGCCGGGTCGTAGAGGTTGCCGATGACCATCACGGTGTTGGAGGTCTTCTTGTTCCACGGGCCGCTGAAGCGCTCGGCGTCCCGGGCCGGGGCCGGCCAGCTCGCGCAGGCCGGGGCGTCGAAGGCCTGGTAGCGGCCGAAGGTCGGCGACTCCTTCTCCCACGCCCGGGCGGCGTTGGCGAACACCCGGTCGTTCGACGGGTACGGCTTGTCCTGGCAGTTGACGCCCATGTAGGAGTCGTCACCGGCGTACTCGGAGTCGGCCGGGGCCTCGCGCAGCGCGCGCGGGACGTTCACCGTGAGCTGGCCGGCCTCGTCGTCCGGGACGTTCGCCTTCGGCGCCAGTAGGGCGGCCGCGGCCGGCTTCCGCATCACCTGGTAGGTGGCCTGCAGCGACTTCGCCAGCGGAGCCAGCTTGGCCTGCGAGTACAGGGCGCTGGCGACCTCGCTGGTGAAGCTGCTCAGCGTCACCTTGGAGCCGTTCGCCAGCGTGATCGGGCTGGTCCGCAGGTGGTCGCGCAGCTCGTCGAACTTGGCCCGGGTGTCGCCGTCGCCGAAGGCGCAGCGCGGGGCGCCGGCGGCCTGGCAGCGCTTCAGGAACTCGTCCAGGGCCAGCTCGAAACCGCCCGCCCGCTGGCGGTCGTACTCCAGACCGTTGTGCAGGCGCAGGTTCGGGTCGACGTTGCCGTCGATGATGATCGCGCGCACCTTGTTCGGGTACATGTTCGCGTACGTCGAACCGATCAGGGTGCCGTAGGAGAAGCCGGCGAAGGTGAGCTGGGAGTCGCCGACGGCACGGCGCATCCGGTCGAGGTCGCGCACCACGTTGATGGTCGACATGTGCTCGATCAGCGGGCCGGCGTTCTTGCTGCAGGCGTCGGTGTAGTCCTGGTCGGCGTCCAGGGTCTCGTCGACCTCGGTCTTGGTGACGGGCACGCCCACCATGCGGTTGTTGACCGCGTCGGCCTCCTCCTGGGTCTTGAAGCACTTGAGCGGATTGCTCCGGGCCACCCCGCGGGGGTCGAAGCCGACCAGGTCGAACTTGGACTGCACCTCGGCGCCGAAGCGGGTGGTGGTCGCCCACATGTAGCCGCTGCCGCCGGGGCCGCCCGGGTTGAGGAACAGCGAGCCGATCCGCTTCGACGGGTCGCTCGCGCGCCGCCGCATCATCGCGATGCCGACCTTCTCACCGGACGGGTTGTCGTAGTCCAGCGGCACGGGGTAGACGGCGCAGTCGTAGATGCCCGGGTCCGGCTTGCTCGGGTCGGGGTTGCACGGCTTCCAGTCGACGGGGTCGACCTTCGCCTCGGCGGCCGCCGCACCCGGGGCCTGGTCGAACGGCGCGGCCGACGCGGCCACGGCGGTTCCGGTGACAAGAGCGAGCGCGCAGGTGACCGCTCCGGCCAACGTGGATATGCGGGACAAGGAACCTCCTCCGTACCTGAAAGGGCGGCCCCAGCCTGTCAGTCTGAGAACTCCGTGTGAAGACCTCGAAGCAGCGGAAATCTTTCGAGTTCCGTGCCGTAGCCGGTCGGAACATTCTGTGAATGAGCCGACTTGACGGTTAATTGACCCGACGGAGGTTCAGCCACCGGGGTTGTGGAACGGCCGGGCATCGGCCGGGGCCGTGGGCTCCGGCGGTGCCCACGGCCCGGGGGCGACCGCAATTCGGCGATCGGCTGCGACAGGTGGTCCTCGGCGACGACCCGGTAGACGGCGTTCAGGGTCGGCGGGCCGACCAGGTCCTTGATCCGCTCGAAGCGGCGCTCCTCCACCGGGGCGAGGCGCTCCATCCGCTCCCCGATGGACTCCGACCGTGGTCGATCATCGTGAGTCGTGTCGACGAACGAAGGTCTGCCAGTGGCGGCGGGCCGCCCGCAGGCCGCCCCGCATGCAGCAGGTGAGCCCGTCAGGCGTGATCCGCTGACTCAACCGCAGCGCCATGACGGCGACCACGGCCGGAGCCCCGAACCCCGGTCGCGCCGCGCAGGGCAGCTGCCACCAGGCCCTGGAGTTCGTCGACTCCGGTCTCTCCCCCGCCGACCAGACGGTCGAAGACCAGTCCGTCGATGCAGGCGAGGAGCGTGGTGGTCCGCCCGTCCGGGTCGGCGACCCCTTGGCCGGCGAGGAAGGTCCGGACGACGGCCCGGCCGGCGTTCTCGCGCGGTACGAGGATCTCCCGCAACTCGGGGTCACGGACGCTCTCCACCGCACAGGCGTACCGCGCCAGCGACCGCCGCCGCCCCTCGCCGGTCAACCGGTGCCGCATCAACTCGGCGATGCCGTCGACCAGTTCGTCCGCCGAGCGGATCACCACCCGCTCCCCCATCGCCTGCAGCTCCCCCTGGTCCAGCTCGACCAGGCGCCGCACCAGTGCGGTCAGCAGCGCCTGCCTGGTGCGCAGGTAGGCCGAGGTGGTGCCGACCGGCAGCCCGGCCGCCGCATCGACCGCCCGATGGGTCAGCCCCCGGACGCCCGCGTCCGCCAGTACGCCGATCGCGGCATCCGCCAGCACGGTCCGCCGGTCCGGCTTCCCCGCCCCTTCCGTGCCGCCCTGCTTCTGGTCCTGGTCTCGCCGCATCCCCCCTTTCTACCGGGCCGGGCTTCCATCCCGCGCATCCGGCCGCCGCCGGAGCAGCCACCCCCGCGGCGCCGGGAGCCCGCCCCTCCCCTCCGGTCGCCCCCGCATGCCCGTAGTACGCTCCTTCTACAGCTGTAGAAGGCAGCACGGCAACAGGGGAAGGACCGGGCATGAGCGACAACAGCGCGGTGGTGGTCGGGGGCGGCATCGGCGGATTGGCGACGGCGATCGGGCTCCGGCTGGCAGGGTGGGACGTCACCGTGATCGAGCGGGCGGCCGTACTGGACGACGCCGGAGCCGGGATCTCGCTCCACGCCAACGGCATGCGGTCGCTCGGGATCCTCGGGGTGGGCGACGCCGTCGAGGCGGCGTCGCGGCGTCAGTACACCGGCGGGACGCGGACACCGGACGGCCGCCGGCTCGCCCTGATGGACGGCAGGGCGCTGGAGCGCGAGCTGGGGGCGCCGATCGTCGGCATCCCCCGGGCCGACCTGCACCGCATCCTGCGCGAGGCACTGCCCGCCGAGTCCCTGGTGATCGGCGCCGAGGCGACGGAGATCGACACCACCGACCCCGCCCGGGTCGCGGTCGGCTACGACGGCACGACCCTGGAGGCCGATCTCGTCGTCGCGGCCGACGGCGTCAACAGCCGGATCCGGCGCCGCCTCTTCCCCGCCCACCCCGGGCCGGTCTACAGCGGCTCGACGGTGCTGCGGGCGATCACCGAGCGCCCGGTCGACGGGCTGACCGCCGACTTCGAGCTGACCTGGGGCCACGGCGCCGAGTTCGGTCACATCGCCTTCCCGGACGGCCGGGCCGAGTGGCACGCCGTACTCAACTCCCCGGCCGGGGTGCGCTACCGGGACCCACTGAGCGAGGTCCGCCGCCGCTTCGCGCGCTGGCACGACCCGATCCCGGCACTGCTGGCCGCGACCAGCCCGGAGGCAGTGCTGCACCACGACGTCAACGAGTTGGTCACCCCTCTCCCCTCGTACGTCTCGGGCCGGATCGCCCTGCTCGGCGACGCGGCCCACGCCATGACGCCCCACCTCGGCCAGGGCGCCTGCCAGGCCCTGGAGGACGCCGCGACCCTCGCGGCGGCGGTCGCCGGGAGCCCGACGGTCGAGGCCGCACTCGCCGGCTACGACGCCGCCCGCCGTCCGCGCAGCCAGACCGTGGCCCGCGACGCCCGCCGGGCCGGCCGGATGGGCCAGCAGCTGGCCAACCCTCTGGCGGTCGGCCTGCGCAACGCCGCGATCCGCCTCACCCCGCCCGGCGCGATGATGCGGACCGTCCTGAAGCACGCCGACTGGACCCCGCCCCGGATCGCTCCCCGGGCCGCCTAGAAGCTCGATCCGGCGCAGCGCCGCGGGCCGGGCGGACAGGGGAGAACACCGCCGAACCCCCTGGCCCGCCCGGCCCGTCACCCGAAGGGAGCAGCATTTCCTGTGGCATGGATCACGATCGGTTTCCTGAGCTGACGTACCGTCAATTCGACTGAGACATCGTCACATCGGGGCCCAGAAGCATAAGTTGTGGACTGACGATGCATCAGATCCGGTCAATCCGGCGCCAGTTGGGCCGAGTTTCAGCTCCTGCCGACCCGGAAAGCCGGGGCTACCATCGGTCGGGTTGTCCGCTCCGGCCCCGGAGTGGGGTCACCCGTCAGGCGAGTGCTCCCACCGCCCCAAGGGCCGGACATCGGTCGGAACGGGGCGAGGACGAGGAGCGCACGGGCTGCCATGACAGCTGGACCGAGCCACCCGAAGCAGTACGCCACGCCGCTGCGGCCCGCGCCGGACCAGGCCGCGCCGGAACGGTCCAGCCCGGAGCAGGCCTACCAGGAACCCGCCTCCCCGGACCGGCCAGCACCCCCGAGGACCGCCCGGACCGCGCGGGCCCTGTTCCCCGGCCGCCCGGCCGCCGCCCCCCGCACCCTGGTCGACGTGCTGGACGCCACCGTGCGCGCCCACCCCGACGAACCGGCCCTGGACGACGGCCGCACCGTGCTCAGCTACCGCGCCCTGGCCGCCGAGGTCGAGCAGCTGCGCCGCCGGCTGGCCGCCGCCGGGATCGGCCCGGGCGACCGGGTCGGCGTCCGGGTGCCCTCCGGCACCAACGACCTGTACGTCTCGATCCTCTCCGTGCTCGCCTCCGGCGCCGCCTACGTCCCGGTGGACGCCGAGGACCCGGACGAGCGGGCCCAGCTGGTCTTCGGCGAGGCCGCCGTCGCCGCCGTGCTCGGCGCCGGGCGTGCCCTGAGCGCCACCTCCGCGCGCCCGGCCGCGAGCATGCGCCGCCCCACCCCGGCCGACGACGCCTGGATCATCTTCACCTCCGGCTCTACCGGCAAGCCCAAGGGCGTCGCCGTCACCCACCGCAACGCCGCCGCCTTCGTCGACGCCGAGGCCGCGCTCTTCCTCCAGGAGGAGCCGATCGGCCCCGGCGACCGGGTGATGGCCGGACTGTCCGTCGCCTTCGACGCCTCCTGCGAGGAGATGTGGCTGGCCTGGCGGCACGGCGCCTGCCTGGTGCCCGTCCCCCGTTCCCAGGTGCGCAGCGGCGCCGACCTCGGCCCCTGGCTGGCCGAGCAGGAGATCACCGTGGTCTCCACCGTCCCGACCCTGGCCGCGCTGTGGCCGGCCGAGGCGCTGAACGAGGTCCGGCTGCTGATCTTCGGCGGCGAGGCCTGCCCGCCCGAGCTGGTGCAGCGCCTGGTCACCGAGGGCCGCGAGGTGTGGAACACCTACGGCCCGACCGAGGCCACCGTGGTGGCCTGCGCCGCCCTGCTGACCGGCGAGGGCCCGGTCCGGATCGGCCTGCCGCTGGACGGCTGGGACCTCGCCGTGGTGGACGAGGCCGGCCGGCCGGTCGCCCCCGGCGGCACCGGGCAGCTGGTGATCGGCGGGGTCGGCCTGGCCCGCTACCTGGATCCGGAGAAGGACGCCGAGAAGTACGCGCCGCTGCCCTCGCTGGGCTGGGAGCGCGCCTACCGCAGCGGCGACCTGGTCCAGGCCGACCCGGCCGGCCTGCTGTTCCTCGGCCGCACCGACGAACAGGTCAAGCTCGGCGGCCGCCGGATCGAACTCGGCGAGGTGGACGCCGCCCTGCAGGCCCTGCCGGGCGTCGTGGGCGCGGCCGCCGCCGTACGGACCGCGCGCGGCGGCAACCAGCTGCTGGTCGGCTACCTGGTGGTGCAGGACGGCTTCGACCGCGTTCAGGCCGTCGAGCGGCTGCGCGCCGAGCTGCCGGCCGCCCTGGTGCCGCTGCTCGCCCCGGTCGAGACCCTGCCCACCCGCACCTCCGGCAAGGTCGACCGCAACGCCCTGCCCTGGCCACTGCCCGAGTTCGAGGCCGCCGGGCCGGGCGAGCAGCTGTACGGCACCGAGGCCTGGCTCGCCGAGCAGTGGGCCGAGATCCTCGGGGTGCAGGTGAGCGGCGCGCGCGACGACTTCTTCGCGATCGGCGGCAGCAGCCTGGCCGCCGCCCGGCTGACCACCCTGCTGCGCGCCCGCTACCCGGCCGCCGCCGTGCTGGACGTCTACCAGCACCCGACGCTGCGCAAGCTCGCCCGCCACCTGGAGCGCGGCGCCGCCGAGGGCGGCGAGGCCCGTACCGTCACCCTGGTGCCGACCCGGGCCAAACTGCTCCAACTGGTCCTGCTGGTGCCGCTGTTCACCGTCGTCGGCCTGCGCTGGACGGTCGCGCTGCTGGCCGCCGGGAACCTGCTATCCCACTTCGGTGACTACCCGTGGGCTCCCACCGCCTCCTGGTGGGCGGTCGGCGCGGGCGCGCTCGCGCTGTACAGCTCGCCGGGCCGGCTCGCGATCGGCGCCGGTGGCGCCCGGCTGCTGCTGCGCGGGCTGCGCCCGGGCAGCTACCCGCGCGGCGGCGCCGTGCACCTACGGCTGTGGACGGCCGAGCGGCTCGTCGAGCTGAGCGGCGCGACCGGGCTGTCCGGCGCCTGGCTGGTCCCCTACGCCCGGGTGCTGGGCGCGAAGATCGCCCGCGAGGTGGACCTGCACTCGCTTCCGCCGGTCACCGGGATGCTCAAGCTGGGCCGGGGCTGCGCCGTCGAGGCCGAGGTCGACCTGTCCGGCTACTGGCTGGACGGCGACCGGCTGGAGGTCGGCCAGATCAAGGTCGGTTCCGACGCGGTGGTGGGCACTCGTTCGACGCTGCTGCCCGACGCCCGGGTCGGCAAGCGCGCCCAGGTGCTGCCCGGCTCCAGCGTCACGGGCCAGGTGCCGACCGGCCAGCGCTGGGGCGGCGCGCCCGCCGTCAAGCTGGGCCGGGCCGAGTGGTCCTGGCCGGCGGAGCCACCGGCCCGCCGGCCCGCCTGGGCCGCGCTGTACGGCGCCGGCGACACCCTGCTCGGCCTGCTCCCGGTGCTGCCCGCCGCGGCCGCCCTCGCCGTGCTCTCCCGCTTCGTCGACCGGGGCGCGGACCTCGGTCCGGCTCTCGGCGGCGCCCTGCTCGGACTGGTGCCCGCCACCCTGGCGTACGGCGCGCTGTACGCGGCGCAGCTGATGGTGCTGGTCCGGCTGCTGAGCACCGGTCTGGTGCCGGGCGTGCACCCGCTGCACGGCCGGGTCAGCTGGCAGGCGTGGACGGTCAGCCAGCTGATGGACCGGGCCCGCGAGGTGCTGTTCCCGCTGTACGCCGGGCTGGTCACCCCGCTGTGGCTGCGGGCGCTGGGGATGCGGGTCGGCCGGGGCGCCGAGGTGTCCACGGTGCTGGCGCTGCCCAGCCTGACCACCGTCGGGGACGGCGCGTTCCTCGCCGACGACACCCTGATCGCGCCGTACGAACTGGGCGGCGGCTGGATGCGCCTGGGCGAGGCGAAGGTCGGCGACCGGGCGTTCCTCGGCAACTCGGGGATGACCGCGCCGGGCCGTTCGGTGCCCAAGCGGGGTCTGGTGGGCGTGCTCTCGGCGACGCCGGCGAAGGCGAAGAAGGGCGGATCGTACCTGGGCATGCCGCCGGTGCGGCTGCCCCGCGCGGCGGACCGGGCGGACCGGAGCCTGACCTACGAGCCGCCGGCCCGACTGCGGTGGGCGCGCGGACTGGTCGAGCTGGGCCGGCTGGTGCCGGTGCTCGCCTCGGGGGCGCTGGGCCTGGCGACGGGGGCGGCGCTGTCCTGGCTGGCCGCTGGGTCCCCCCTGCTCGCCGCGCTGTTCTCCGGACCGGTGCTGCTGGCGGCGGGTGGCGTGGCCTGCCTGGTCGCGGTGGCCGCGAAGTGGCTGCTGGTCGGGCGTTTCCGGGCGGTGGAACACCCGCTCTGGAGCGGTTTCGTGTGGCGCAACGAGCTCGCCGACACCTTCGTGGAGGTGCTGGCGGTGCCCTGGCTGGTCGGCGCGGTGCCGGGCACCCCGGTGCTGAACCTGTGGCTGCGGGCGCTCGGTGCCAAGGTCGGGCACGGCGTGTGGTGCGAGAGCTACTGGCTGCCGGAGGCGGACCTGGTCACCCTCGGCGACGGAGTGAGCGTCAACCGGGGCTGCGTTGTGCAGACGCACCTCTTCCACGACCGGATCATGCGGATGGATACTGTGGTCCTCCGCGAGGGCGCCACCCTGGGCCCGGGCGGGATCGTGCTGCCCGGCAGCACGGTGGGCGCGCGCAGCACGCTGGGACCGGCCTCGCTGGTGATGCGCGCCGAGTCCGTCCCCGCGGACACGCGGTGGCTGGGCAACCCCATCGAGGCCTGGCAGACCACGTCGTGACCACCCTCCGACCGACCGCCCCGGCAGCACCGACCGCCCGGGCACGACCACCGGCCCGGGCACGACCACCGGCCCGGGCGCGACCACTCGTCCGGGCCCGTCCACCCGTCCGGGTACGACCGCCCACCCGCCCATGACCCCACCCGTCCCGGCCCCCAGGAAGCACCCGCCCCGTGAAGCCCCACCACACCCCGCCGGCCGCCGGCGGTCCGGACCCCTACTTCCCGAACAGCGGCGACCACCGCTACCGGGTGCACCGCTACGAACTCGCCCTGGATTACCGGCCCGGGCCCAACCGGCTGGCCGCCTCGGCCCGGCTGAGCGCCGTGGCGAACGCGGCACTGGCCGAGTTCGCGCTCGACCTCTCCGAGTTCCGGATCGGGCGGGTGCTGGTCGACGGCAAGGCGGCCCGCTACACCCACCGCGGCGGCAAACTGCGGGTCCGCCCGGCGAAGGCGCTCGCGGCGGGTGCGGCCTTCACCGTCGAGGTGCACTACACCGGCAACCCCAGGCCGGTGCGCAGCCCGTGGGGAGGGCTGGGCTGGGAGGAGCTGACCGAGGGCGCGCTGGTGGCCAGTCAGCCGGTCGGCGCGCCGTCCTGGTTCCCCTGCAACGACCGGCCCGCGGACAAGGCGACGTACCAGGTGGCGGTGACCACGCCGTCCCCGTTCACGGTGCTGTCCGGCGGGCGGCTGCTCACCCGGACCACCCGCGCCTCCAGCACCACCTGGGTGTACGAGCAGAGCGCGCCGACCTCGCCGTACCTGGTGACGGTCTCCATCGGGCACTACCGGCCGGTGCCGCTGACCGCCCGCCCCGACACCCCCCGGGCCGGTTTCGTGCCGCAGACCGGGTACGTGCCGCAGCGGCTGGCCGAGGCCTTCGCCCGGGACTTCGCCCGGCAGCCGGAGATGATGGCGTACTTCACCGACGTCTTCGGGCCCTATCCGTTCGGCGAGTACGCGGTGGTGGTCGCGGACGAGGAGCTGGACGTCCCGGTGGAGGCGCAGGGCGTGGCCACCTTCGGCACCAACCACCTCGGCGGCGGCTGGGAGCGCGAGCGGCTGATCGCCCACGAGCTGGCCCACCAATGGTTCGGCAACAGCGTCTCGATCGCCGACTGGCGGCACATCTGGCTCAACGAGGGCTTCGCCAAGTACGCGGAGTGGCTCTGGTCCGAGCACGCGGGGGGCCCGGGCGCGGCCGTGCACGCCGCCGCCGCGCACCGGCTGCTGGCCGGGCTGCCACAGGACCTCCGGCTCGGCGACCCGGGCCGCAGGCTGATGTTCGACGACCGGCTGTACCAGCGCGGCGGCCTGGCGGTGCACGCGCTGCGGCTGGCGCTCGGTGAGGACGCGTTCTTCGCGGTGCTGCGGGACTGGACGGAGGTCAACCGGCACGGTGTGGTCGCCACCTCCGACCTGCTCGCGCACGCCTCCCGGTACACCGCCGTCCCGCTCGGCCCGCTGTTCGAGGCGTGGCTGGAGCGGCCGGAGCTGCCGCCGCTGCCCGGCTGACGGGACCACGGGCCGGCGGGACCACGGGCTGTCGGGCTGGGGGCTGGCGGGCTGGCGGGCTGGGCCGACGGCCTCATTCACTCCGGTCCGGGGCGCGACTGGGCTACTGTCCGTCCATGCCGATGAGCCCAGACGGTCGGATGACCGACCAGCCCGACCAGTTGCTGCCCACCACCCGCCGCGCCCTGCTGCACCGCGTGGCCGTCGCCCAGGCCGAGGGCCGCACCCCCTCCCTGGTGGCCGGGGTGGTGCGGGACGGCCGGCTGGTGTGGAGCGGCGCCCGCAGCATGGTCGACGGCCACGCGCCGGACGCGGACGTCCAGTACCGGATCGGCTCGCTCACCAAGACCTTCGTCGCGGTGCTGGTGCTCCGGCTGCGCGACGAGGGTCTGCTCGACCTCGCCGATCCGCTGGGCCGCCACCTGCCCGGCACCCCGGCCGACGATGTCACCGTCGCCCAGCTGCTCGCCCACTCCGGCGGGCTCGCCGCCGAGACGCCCGAGCCCTGGTGGGAGCGGACGGACGGCGCCGTGCGGCCCGAACTCGCCGACCTGCTGGAGGAGGAGAGCCCGTTCAAGCACCCGGCCGGGCGCCGCCACCACTACTCCAACCCCGGCTACGCACTGCTCGGCGCCCTGGTCGAGGAGCTGCGCGGCGAACCCTGGGGCGAGGCGCTGCGCCGCGAGGTGCTGGCCCCGCTCGGCATGGACCGCACCACCCTGCTGCCCGAGCACCCGCACGCCGGGGGCTTCGCCGTCCACCCGTGGGCCGACGTCATGCTGCCCGAACCGCTCACCGACACCGGCCTGATGGGCCCGGCCGGCCAGCTCTGGTCCACCGGCGCCGACCTGGCCCGCTGGGCCGCCTTCCTCGCCGCCGGCGACGACAAGGTGCTCGCGGCCGACACCCTCGCCGAGATGCGCCGCCCCGCCGTCGGCCCGGATGACGCCGAGTGGACCTCCGGCTACGGCCTCGGTCTGCAACTGCGCCGCCACGAGGGCCGGTTGCTGTACGGACACTCCGGCTCGATGCCCGGCTTCACGGCCGGGCTGTGGGTCAGCACGGACGACGGGCTGGCCGCGTTCGCCCTGTCCAACGCCACCAGCGGCGCCGGCACCGCACTGCTGGCGGCCCAGTTGATCGGCATCACGGCCGCCCACGAGCCCCGGCTGCCCGCGCCCTGGCGCCCGCTGCCCGAGGTGGACGAGGAACTGCTGGCGCTCACCGGGCCCTGGTACTGGGGCGCCACGCCCAACGTCCTGCGGCTGCGGGCCGAGGGCGTCCTGGAACTCACCGAGCTCGTGGGCGGCCGCCGGGGCTCGCGCTTCCGGCCCCAGCCGGACGGCAGCTGGCTCGGCCTGGACAACTACTACGCGGGCGAGACCCTGCGGGTGGTCCGGCAGCCCGACGGGACGGTCAGCCACCTGGACGTCGGCTCCTTCGTCTACACCCGTGAGCCGTACGGACCGGCCACCGCCGTTCCCGGGGGCGTCGACCCGCAGGGCTGGCGGGCGTTCTGAGCAGTGGCGGAGACGTGACGCCCGGATGTGACGGCGGAGCTGCGATCGCCGGGGCGTGACGGCAGAGCTGCGATCGCCGGGGCGTGACGGCACAGCTGCGATCGCCGGGGCGTGACGGCAGAGCTGCGATCGCCGGGGCGTGACGGCAGAGCTGCGATCGCCGGGGCGTGACGGCGGAGCTGCGACCGCGGGGGTGCGCGAGGCAGATGCGCGCCCCCGTTGTCCACCCCGGTCGAACGACCGCCCGGTGCCGGGCAGATGACCGGCAGACTGCGAAGGGTCCCATTCAACAGGTGCACATCTGCGCTCCGCCGGGCCGCAACGTGAATGCCAACCGGCTTGGAGACACATACGGGGACCGGTTCGCGTCCATGCCCAACACCTGCGGGCCGGACGGTGCCCTGGCGATCCACGGCACCGCCGATCGTGCTGCCCTGGAGGGTCCGCCATGACCACCGCCCCCACGTACGCTCCGTCCGCAGTCGCCCCCACCCACAACGCCCCGGCGATCCCCGCCCCTCGCCACCAGCCGGCCCCGGCCGCCGCCTACACCGTGTCCCTCGCCCGCGACGAGGACGACGTGCGCGCCGCCCAGCGGCTGCGCCACCAGGTCTTCGCCGCCGAACTCGGCGCCGACCTCCACAGCCCGGTCGCCGGACTCGACATCGACCCCTTCGACGAGTACTGCGACCACCTGCTGGTCCGCGAGGGCGAGGACGGCGCCGTCGTCGGCACCTACCGGCTGCTGCGTCCCGAGGCCGCCCGCCGGGCCGGAAGGCTCTACTCCGACGGCGAGTTCGACCTCTCCGCGCTGGCGCCGGCCCGGCCCGGCCTGGTCGAGCTGGGCCGCTCCTGCATCCACCCCGACCACCGGGGCAACGGCGCGGTCATCAACCTGATGTGGGGCGGCATCGCCCGCTACCTCGCCGACACCGGCAACACCTGGGTCGGCGGCTGCTGCTCGATCGGGCTGGAGGACGGCGGCGCCACCGCCGCCCGCGTCTGGGACACCGTCAGCGCCAAGTACCTGGCCCCCGAGCGGTACCGGGTCACCCCGCACCGCCGCTGGGACGCCACGGGCGTGCCACGCGCCAACCGCGGCGCCCTGCCCGCCCTGCTCCGCGGCTACCTTCGGCTCGGCGCCTGGGTCTGCGGAGAGCCCGCCTACGACCCCGACTTCGACTGCGCCGACCTGTACGTGCTGCTGTCGCTGGAGCGCACCGACCCGCGCTACCTGCGGCACTTCCTGTCCGGAGCACCCGCGCTGGGCGCCTCGTCATGAGCGTCTGGCTCCCGACCGCGCCCTGCCGGCCGGAAACCTGCCTGGGCGAGCGCGCGCCGGAGGTCTCGCACCCCCGGAGGGCGCTGCGGCTGAGTGCCTGCCTGGTCGCGGTGCTCGCGGGCGTACTGCTCAGCCTGCCGGTGCGGCTGCTGCCGTACGGCGCCCGGGACCGGCTGATCCGGCTCTGGGCCCGGGTGCTGCTGCGTACCCTCGGGGTGACCGTCCACCTCGGGACACCCGGAGCGCCCGGGACGGCCGGAGCGGACAGCACGGGCGGCGGCGGGGCGGCCGGCGCTGCGGTCGGCGGCGGGGCGGCCGGCGCCGACGGGGCGCTCGTGGTGGCCAACCACGTGTCCTGGCTGGACATCCCGTTGCTCGCCGCCGGGCGGCCTGGGCGCGCGCTGGCCAAGACCGAGGTCCGCAAGTGGCCGGTGCTCGGACCGCTCGTCGCCTGGGGCGGCACCGTGTTCCTGGACCGCGATCGGCTGCGCACGCTCCCGGACACCGTCGCGGCGGTCACCGAGGTGCTGCGCTCCGGACACCCGGTGATCGTCTTCCCGGAGGGGTCGACCTGGTGCGGGCGGGAGAGCGGACGGTTCCGGCCCGCCCTGTTCCAGGCGGCGGTGGAGGCGGGTGCCTACGTCCAGCCGGTGACGATCCGCTACCGGCTGGCGGACGGACGGCCGACCAGCGCGCCCGCCTTCATCGGCGACGACGGGCTGCTCACCTCGCTCGCCAGGGTGGTCGCGGTGCGCGGTCTGGTCGCGGACGTCACCTTCCTGCCGCCGATCCCGCCGCCCGGGCCGCAGCCCGCCCGGGCGGGGGCCCGCCGTGAGCTGGCCCGGGCGGCGCAGGCGGCAGTGGAGGGGATCCGCTGAGGCCGTCGTACCCACGCCGCCCGGCCGTCCTGCTCGGCTCGACCCGACGCGGCTCGACCCCGCTCGGCTCGGCTGCGCTCCTCTTCCGCGGCCTGCCCACGGACCAGTACCCCGACCTCCCGCACCTGGCCGACCACCTCACCGGGCCGGACATGGACGCCCGCTTCGACTTCTGCCTCAACCGAGTCCTCGACGGCCTGACTGCCCTGCTGCCGCCGGAACGTCGCTGACCTGCGACGTCACCACGGCGATCGGCCAGGATCGCCACAGGCAAAGGGGAGCCAAAGCATTGGCAAAAGGATGGTGGGCGTGGACGGGGAACGAACGACGCAGGAGCCGGCCGGGCAGCAGCCGGGGGACCCGACACCCGTGCCCGGCGGCCAGGTCGGGCTGTTCACCGGCGTCGCCCGCGAGTCGACGGGCTGCCTGGGCGAGCTGGTCCTCGAACTCGTCGGCGGCGCCCTGCCGATCGTCCTCACCACGGGTTCACTCGCGGCGGCCTTCCTGCTCGCCCGGGTGCTCCACCGGGCCAGCCCGGTCGGCGCCTACGGGCTCGCCGCACTCGGTCTGCTCGGGCTGGCCCACGGCCTCCGCCACCGGCGCCGACCGAAGGAGCAGCGCAGCCGGCTCGGCCGGATCACCGCCGGCGTCACGGGTGCGCTGGGCTTCTGGCTGTTCCTCTGCGTCCTCTACGCCTCCTTCGGCACCGCCTTCGGGCTGGACATCGGGCTCTGCTCAACAACCGGCGGCCGCGCGGGCCCGAGGGCGGGTAGGCTCACCCGGCGGCCCGTCCGAACGTCCACGGAGGAGTCACCGATGTCCGAGCTGTACCACCACAACGAGCCGTACGCGCAGGGCCTGTTGGACGTCGGCGACGGGCAGCGGATCCACTGGAACACCTCCGGCCACCCGGCCGGAATGCCTGCCGTGGTGGTGCACGGCGGCCCCGGCTCGGGCCACAACCCGGGCTCCCGACGGTACTTCGACCCGCGGCGCTACCGCGTCGTCCAGTACGACCAGCGCGGCTGCGGGCGCAGCCTGCCGCACGCCGCCGACCCGTCGACCGGGCTGGAGCACAACACCACCGCCCACCTGGTCGCCGACCTGGAGCGGCTGCGCGAGCACCTGGGCATCGACAAGTGGCTGATGTACGGCGGCTCCTGGGGATCCACACTGATCCTGGCGTACGCGCAGGCCCACCCGCAGCGGGTCTCCGGGATCGTGATCTGCGGGGTGACCATGACGCGCCCGGAGGAGATCGAATGGCTCTACCGGGGCGTCGGCCGCTTCCTGCCCGGGCCCTGGGAGGAGTTCCGCGACTTCCTGCCAGCCGCAGACCGGGACGGTGACGTTTTCGACCTGCTCGCCGCCTACAGCCGGCAGTTCGACAGCCCGGAGGAGGACGTTCGTCGGGCCGCCGCCCGGTCCTGGTCCACCTGGGAGGACGCGGTCATCTCGCACGAGGTGCTGGGCAAGCCGAACGCCTACTCCGACCGCCCCTCCGACGCCTTGATGGCCTTCACCCGGATCACGGCTCACTACTTCTCGCATCGGGCCTTCCTGGCGGACGGCCAACTGCTCCGCGACGCCGGGCGACTGGCCGGCATCCCCGGCGAACTGATACACGGCCGACTCGACCTCGGCGGGCCGCTCCGCACGGCCTGGGAACTGGCCAGTGCCTGGCCGGACGCCCGGCTGACGGTGATCGACGAGGCCGGGCACACCGGAAGTCCGCGGATGACGGAGGCGCTCCGCGCCGCCGTCGAACGGTTCGCCCGAGGGTGAACGCCCCTGGCACCAACGGGCCGTTCGTACAGATGATCTAGAAGTCCATTTCCCCCTACGATACGACTCATGCTCGCTTATGCCCCAGCCGCCCTGTTCTTCCTGCTGTGCGGGATCGGGGTACTGCGCGACCGCCGCCGGTTCAGCAACGCCGTCCTGCTCGGCATCGCCGTCTCGCTCCTCGCCCTCGCCCTGCTCACCGAACTCCGCAGGGCGCCCACGCTGGTGGCGGAGCTCGCGGCGGTGGCGATCATCCTCCTGCCGACCGCCGGAACGGTGGCCCTGGTCTGGTTCCTGCTCGCCAACGGCGTGACCATGATCCGCAAGGAGGGGAGGCGCCCGGCCAACCTGCTCTCCCTGCTCGCCGGGCTGGGCATCGTCGCCGTCATCGCGCTGCTCTTCGCCGCCATCGCCACCCGCTCACCGCGGCTCGGCATCCTGGCCGGCACCGCCGTGCTGGTGGTCGGGTACATCTCCTTCCTGTTCGTCTGCTTCGTCGGCTACGCGTTCCTGTACGGCCGCCACCGGCCGCGCGGGGACGTGGACTTCGTGGTAGTGCTCGGCTCCGGCCTGATCGGTGGCGAGCGCGTCCCGCCGCTGCTGGCCAGCCGGCTCAACCGGGGCCGCGAGGTGTACGAGCAGCAGGCCGCCCGCGGCAACCCTCCGGTGCTGATCACCTCGGGCGGCCAGGGTCCGGACGAGAAGCTGCCGGAGGCCGACGCCATGGCCGACTACCTGATCGAGTGCGGCTTCCCGACCGAGCACATCGAGCGCGAGGACCGCTCGCGCACCACTGAGGAGAACCTGCTCTTCAGCAGGGCCATCATGGAGCGGGCCAAGCCCGACTACCGCTGCGTCGTGGTGACCAACAACTTCCACGCCTTCCGAGCCGCGCTGACCGCCCGCAAGACCGGCGTCAACGGGCACGTCTTCGGCTCACCCACCGCCCGCTACTACTGGCCGAGCGCGACCATCCGCGAGTTCGCGGCGATCTTCCTCTCGCACAAGTTGGTCAACTTCGGGATCTGCGGCCTCCTTGCGCTCTGCGGGGTGCTGGCGGCGCTCTGAGCGCCCCCTCCCCCGGTTCTGGGAGTGTGCGAGTCGGGCTCGGCTGCCGCGGGCGCCGCCGCAGCATGAACGGCCGCAGCACCTGCGGCAGGTGCGTCCACCGGCCTCGGGGACCGTGGGGTCAGGCCGCGGGCCGGGGCGCCAGGATCGCGCAGGCGGTGGTGGCGTGCGCATAGAGCCTGCCGCTCTCCGCGCCCACCACCCTGGCCTCGGCGGTCGCCATCGTCCGGCCCCGGTGCACAGCTCCACAGCCTCGCGGCGCAGCGGCTCCGAGTCGGCGAAGAGCGGGCGCAGCATCTGGACGTTCAGCTGGGTGATGGTGTATCGACCCTGGCCGGCAGCTTGCTCAGCATGGCGCAGCCGAGCGCCGAGTCGAGCAGGGTGGCCAGGTACCCGCCGTGAACGGTGTTCATGGGGTTGAACAGGTGGTCCCCGGCCTCCCCCTCGAACACCACCGTTCCGGGCTTCACCTCGGTCATGTGCCGTGTTCGAACGGCTTGCTCAAGCCCCTTGCACAGCCCTCACCCCCGCGAACAGATCGTTCTCGACCGCGTCGGCCGACCCGACCGACCCTCTCGCCTCCGCCGCGCTGCCGGGACCGGACACGAGGCTCCGCACCAGGTGGTAGTCCTCGGTCGGCCAGACCTCGCGCTCGATCTCCCGTGGGTGCGCCATGAACGCGACGCCGGGCTGGACCTGGGTGGCGTGAGCCAGCATCGCCGCGTCCCGTACGGCGAACTGGTCGGCACACTCGATCCGGGTGGTGGTCACGAGGGCGGGCGGGGTGTCCGGCCAGCCGGCGAGCAGTTCGCCCATCTCCGAAGCGATTCCGCGCTCCGTCATGGCGTCGTGCAGCGTCTGGAACCAGGCCCGGGAGAGCGCCAGGTGGTAGTAGAGCTTCGCCACCTGCCAGGCCTCGCCCGCCTCGGGGTAGCGCTTCGGATCGGCAGCCGCATCGAAGGCCTCGACGGCGACCTTGTGGGTCATCACGTGGTCCGGGTGCGGATACCCGCCCGTCTCGTCGTAGGTGATCACGACGTGCGGACGGAACTCCCGGATCAGCGCGACCAGCGGTGCCGCCGCGACCTCCAACGGCTGGGCGGCGAAGCAGCCTTCCGGCAGCGGCTCGTCCGGGCCCGGCATCCCGGAGTCGACGAAGCCGAGGAACTGCTGGCGCACACCGAGGATTTCACGTGCGGCGTCCATCTCCTGCCGCCGGATCCGGGTGAGGTCGGCCCGTACCTCGGGCCGGTCCAGCGCCGGGTTGAGCACCGAACCGCGCTCGCCACCGGTGCAGGTCGCGACCAGGACGTCCACGCCCTCGGCCGCGTACCGGGCGAGGGTGCCCGCACCCTTGCTGGATTCGTCGTCGGGGTGGGCGTGCACGGTGAGCAGTCGCAGGCCGCCGGGGTGCTTGGTGAACATGGGTACCTCCAAGCTCGAACAGGGTCGAGACGGTCGAGCGGACATGATGGGTGGTCAAGGACGGGCGGCCGGTCAGTCTGTCGTACGGGCGGAGCCCGGGTAGAGCAGGGCCGGTGCGATCGAGAGCACCGACAGGGCCAGCACCCACCAGAAGGTCATGGCGAAAGCCGCCCCCGGGTGCCCCGGGTGCCCCGCCTGAACCCGCTGGAGGACCAGCGTCAGCACCGCCG
Organism: Kitasatospora sp. NPDC059648; assembly: GCF_042734825.1. NCBI lineage: Bacteria > Bacillati > Actinomycetota > Actinomycetes > Kitasatosporales > Streptomycetaceae > Kitasatospora > Kitasatospora sp. NPDC059648. The sequence continues at coordinate 103,486 of NZ_JBHWDU010000021.1, forward strand.
TGCCGAGCGCCCCGCCGAGCCGGTTGAGCACATTGACCACGCCTGCGGCCGCAGGCACCTGGGCCTTCTCCACGCTCCCGTACACCGCCGCCATCCCGGGGATCACGGTGATCCCCATGCCCACCCCGCGCAGGGCCAGGGAACCGACGACCAGCCAGTCGGCCGGGCCGGACCCGTCACCGAGCCGGGTGAAGACGAGCATGCCGAGCAGGGAGCAGCCGATGCCGATCAGGATCAGCGGGCGCGGCGCGAAGCGGTCGGCTATTCGGCCGGACAGCAGCGAGGTGACCGCCGTACCGAGCGCCTGGGGCGCCAATGCGCCCTCCCCAGGGTCGTTCCTCCGGCGGTCGCTCCGACCACCCGGAGAGAATTTAGGACGGACACAATGATTGGGTCAAGCCTAATTTCTGTGCTGGACCCAGCGGACTGCGCTAGGCTCGGGCCATGACCGGCACCGGCACCACCCCGAACCTGCGCGAGCTCAACAAGCGCCGCACCCGCGAGGCGATCTCGCACGCCGCGACCAGGCTCTTCATCGAGCGCGGCTTCGACCGCACGACCATCGCCGAGGTGGCGGCCGCCGCCGGGGTCGCCAAGATGACCGTCACCAACCACTTCCCGCGCAAGGAGGACCTCTTCTTCGACCTGCACGAGGAGATCGTCGGCCGGCTCCCCCACGCCGTCGCCGAGCGCGCCCCCGGCGAGTCCGCCCTCGCCGCGCTGCGCCGCGACTGCCTGGCCGGCCTGGACCGGCGCGATCCGAGACTCGGCTTCTCCGGCCCCGACTTCGCCCGCACCATCGCCGAGAGCCCTGCCCTCGGCGCCCGGCTGCGCGAGCTGAACGAGCAGAGCGAGGCCGCACTCGCCGAGGCGCTGGCCGAGGCCGTGCACACGGATCCCGACGAGCCCCGGGGCGTCGACTTCGAGAGCCGGGTCGCCGCCGCCCTGCTCGCCGCCGTCGACCGGGCGGTGCTCTCCGAGGTCTTCCGCCGCACCCTGGCCGGCGAGGAGCAGGCCGCCATCGCCACCGCCGTCCGCCCCTCCGCCGCCCAGGCCTTCGACCGACTGGAGGGCGCACTCGGCTCCTACGCCGTCCGCAAGATCTGACCGACCGACCCGACCGACCGACCCGGCCGACCCGCCAGACACCCACGCATCGGCCCGCACGGCCGCCCGTCATGATCACCCACGGCCCGATCCGCTGGGCCCGCCCGGCTCTCAACCCCACCGTCGACGAGACGGCGCCCCTGAACACCGCGCAGCCCACCAACGCGTGGCCGATCAACCGCGAAGCCATCATGCCGGACGGCAGCCGCATCGGCTCCGACACGTGCATCGGCACCCACCGGTGCGACGGGGCCACCGGCACCTGGCTTCAGCACCACCTCTCCGCGCACCTCGTCCCGGTCCAACTCGTCGAGGCGGGCATCCTGTTGGCACTCACCCTCCTGGTCCTGACGGCGGCCTTCCTCCGCATCCGCCGGTGAAGGGCCGTCGGAACCCCCTCCGCTTGCGCTTCCCTTGACGAAAGGTTGACCTGTTCACGGCAGATCGTTGACGCGGGACGCCCCTATGGTCGGCCCATGCCCTCACAGCCCATCAGGCCAACCGCACTGCCGGTCCTGCCCTACCGCAAGCCCACTCGCGGGCGGGACTACTGGGTCCTGGACAACGTCCTGCCCGACCCGGATGCGGTCCGCGAGCGCGTCCTGGCTCGCGGCGACTGGACCGAGGGCTACCCGCACCGCCCGGAGACGTGGCCCGGCCTGCGCACCATGCCCGGCCTGGAGCCGGACGAACTGGCGCGGGTCGAGGCCCGGGTCCGCAAGGCCACCGGCGCCTCCCGGCTCTGGGTGCAGAGCACCCCGGGCGGCGGCACCCTCAACCACAACTGCGTCCAGGTCGTGGGCGCCGGCGAGTCGGAGTCGCGTCCCCACACCGACTCCCGCGCGCTCTGCCGCTACGCCGCCGTGCTCTACCTGAGCCCGGGCGCCCCCAAGGACGCCGGCACCAGCTTCTACCGGCAGCAGTTCCCCGGCGGCCGCCTCGGCGGCAACCTGGTCAACGCCCCGCACAACAACCTGGTCGAGGCCCTAGGCACCCGCCACGTCCCCGCCGACCACTTCACCGAGGACGTCCGCGTCCCCAACCGCTACAACCAACTGCTCCTCTACCACGCCAACCTGATCCACAGCGCCACCAACTACTACGGCGCCGACCTGGCGGACCGTCGGATGACGGCGGTCTTCTTCTGGATGGCCTGACGAACGAACAGGCAGCCCCCGCAAGACCGGCAGGGCCCGTAGGACCGGCACAGCCCCCGCAGGACCGGCAGCGCCCGTAGGATCACAGGGAACAGCCATTGGCCCCCTGGACACCCCGAGGCCGCGATGACCCAGGACGCCGTACCCACCACCGAGACGGTCCGCGCCGACTGGGCCGGGATCGACCGGCTGCCCACGCTCGACCTGCTCCGCCTGATGAACGCCGAGGACAGCACCGTCCCGGCCGCCGTCGCCGGGGAGCTGGCAGCGATCGCCACCGTGGTGGACGCCGCGGCCGCCCGGATGACGCGCGGCGGGCGGCTGGTCTACGCCGGAGCGGGCACGGCCGGACGGCTCGGGGTGCTGGACGCCGCCGAGTGCCCGCCGACCTTCGGCACCGAACCGTCCCTGGTGGTCGGCCTGATCGCGGGCGGCCGGACGGCCGTGACGGAGGCCGTCGAGGGCGCCGAGGACCGCACCGACCTCGCCGAGGCCGATATCGCGGCGCTCGGCCTCACCCCGGCCGACACCCTGGTGGGCGTCTCCGCCTCCGGCCGCACCCCGTACCCGCTGGCCGCCGTCCGCGCTGCGCGGGCGTCCGGGGCGCTGACCGTCGGGCTGGCGTGCAACCGGGGGTCGGCGCTGGTGGCGGCGGCGGAGCTGGGGATCGAGGTCGAGGTCGGACCTGAGGTGCTGGCCGGCTCCACCCGGCTGAAGGCGGGCACCGCTCAGAAGCTGGTGCTCAATCTGCTGTCCACGGCCGTGATGGTCCGCCTCGGCCGGACGTACGGAAATCTGATGGTCGACCTGCGGGCCACCAACGCCAAGCTCCGCGACCGCGCCCGACGGATCGTCGCGGAGGCCACCGGCGCCGACGAGGCCGCCGTCCGCCGCGCCCTCACCGCCACCGACGGCCGTACGAAGGACGCCGTCCTGGTCCTGCTCGCCGACGTGGACGCACCCACCGCCGCCCGGCTCCTCGCCGCCGCCGGCGGCCGTCTGCGCGACGCCCTGGAACTGCCCAGGAACTGACGGTTCAGACGGTTCTGGCGGTACCAGCCGCTCAGGCGGTGCGGCCCCTCCAGGCGTGGCGGCCGCTCCAAGCGGTGCGGCCCGCTCAGGCGGTACCAGCCGCTCAGACGGTGCGCGCCCTGAGGTGGGCCCGCTCTCCCTGGTGGCCGAAGAGGATCAGGAGTTCGACGGCGCAGTCACCGTCCGGCCCGAGCCAGTGCGGCACATGGGTGTCGAACTCGGCGGCCTCGCCCGCCCGGAGGACCAGACTCTGGTCGCCCAGCAGCAGGCGCAGCCGGCCGGAGAGGACGTAGACCCACTCGAAGCCCTCATGGGCCTTCAGTTCCGGCTCGGTACCGGGCCGCGGCGGGATCAGCAGCTTGTGCGCCTGGACGCCACCGGGGCGGCTGAGCGGCACGTACGTCATACCGTCCCGGGCCACCGGGCGCAGGTGGATGCGCGGGTCCCCGGTGCGGGGCGCGCCCACGAGGTCGTCGAGGGGGACGGCGTGGACCTCGGCGAGCGGCAGCAGCAGTTCCAGGGTGGGCTTGCGGGTGCCGCCCTCCAGCCGGGAAAGGGTGCTCTCGTTGATCCCCGTCCGTTCGGCGAGTTCCGCCAGCGTCATCCCGCGTCGGCGGCGCAGCTCGCGCAGGCGGGGGCCGACCGCCTCCAGGACGTCCTTCTTCGCGTTGCCCATGCCCTCAGGTTGCCGAAACGGCATGGAGCGTTGCAAGTGCCGCAGGGCACCGGGCACCGTCGTGGCAGCGGGGCACCGTCGTGACGACGGGGCCGCCCCGCGAAGCCGTCGACGCGAACCGCCTCCACCTCCGGACACCCCGGATCCCCGAAAGGGCGCCCCATGCACACCGACTCCGCGACCTTCTGGGAGAACCACTACTCCCGCCTCGACCCCGAGTGGGGCACCCGGCCCAACACCGTCCTGGACGGCCTGGTCGCCGCGCTCGCCCCCGTCCCCGGCACGGCGCTGGACCTGGGCTGCGGTCACGGCGGCGACGCACTGCGGCTCGCCGCCCTCGGCTGGGACGTGACCGCCGTCGACGTCGCGCCCACCGCCCTCGCCCGCGTCGCGGAGCGGGCCGGGGCCGCGGGCCTGTCCGCCCGGATCCACCCCGTCCGCCACGACCTGGCGCGGTCCTTCCCTCCCGGCAGTTTCGACCTGGTCAGCGCCAGCTACTTCCACACGCCCGTCGAGATCCCGCGCGACCGGGTCCTGCGCCGCGCCGCCCGGTCGGTGGCGCCGAACGGGCTGCTGATCGTGGTGGACCACGCCTCGGTGGCACCCTGGTCCTGGCAGGCCGGGCAGGACGTGGAGTTCCCCACCCCTGAGGAGGCCCTCGTCTCCCTGCGGCTCGGCGACGGCTGGCGCACCGAGCGCTGCCACGCTCCCCGGCGCACCGCCACCGGCCCCCAGGGGCAGAGCGCGACCGTCACCGAGAACGTCCTCGCGCTGCGCCGGACGGCCTGAGCGGCCCGTGGCCCCCCGCTAACCCAGCCGCAGGTCCGCCGCCGTCACGACCTCTCCCAGCCGCGGGAAGTCGAGGTCCACCGAGGCCCGGTGCTCCGCCTCGGTCAGCCTGGTCATCGCGTCCTCGACGAAGACCAGCCGGTAGCCGCGGTCGGCGGCCGCGCGGGCGCTCGACTCCACGCCGAGGTTGGTGGCGATCCCGGTGAACACCAGGGTCTCCACGCCCCGGGCCTGGAGCAGTTCGTGCAGCCCGGTGTCCTGGAAGGCGCCGATGGTGCGCTTCACCACGACCTCGTCGGCCGCCGCCTCGACCTCGGCCAGCAGTTCGCTGCCGGGCGGCCGTTCGGTGACGCCCGGCCGCTCGACCCGCACCGCGACGACGGTCGCGCCGACGGCCCGGAAGTCCTCGGCGAGCTTCAGCGAGGCCGTCACGACCTCCGGGCCGGTGTGCGGCGCGAGCTGGTGGGCGACGATCCGGTCCATCAGGTCGATCAGGACCAGGGCCGTCCTGCGGGGGTCAAGGCGGTAAAGGCGGTCCAGGGAGCCAAGGGGACCAAGGGTGGCCATGGCGCACACGCTAGCCCATCCCCCGTCACCCCGAACCCTCCGCCGACTCCCGCGCGATCTCCGCCCGGAACCCCACGATCAGCACCCGCAGCCCGTAGTCGAAGTCGGCGTCGTGGTCGGTCATCCGCAGCACGTCGGCGGCCTCGCCGAGCAGCGGGAGGTCGCGCAGGGCCTCGTCCGGGAACGGCGGCCGGGTGCGCTCCGCGGCGTCCTGCCGCCAGGCCTGCTCCTCGGTGACCCAGCCCATGACGTACCGGTCGACGGTCAACAGCAGCCGCAGGGCGGTGCGCGGGCGCAGCCCGGCCCGGCACAGTGCGCTCAACTGGGCTTCGACGGCCGGGAGTTCTTCCTCGGTGGGCAGGGTGCCCGCGTGCACCCGGGCGCCGTCGCGGTAGGCGAGCAGGGCGGTGCGCTTGGCCCGGGCGTCGGCGGCGATCCACTCGGGCCAGTGCTCCGGGTCCGGCTGGCGGTCGGGCGGGAGGGCCTCGGCGAGCATCGCCTCGGCCATCAGGTCGAGCAGTTCCCGCTTGTTCTTGAAGTGCCAGTAGAGCGCCGGTGACTGCACGCCGAGCTCCCGGGCGAGCCGCCGGGTGCTGAGTCCGTCGATGCCCTCCTCGTTGAGCACGCGCAGCGCGGTGCGCACCACCTCGTCGCGTTGCAGCGCCATCCGTTCGGCCTCCCGGTAATCCGCTTGCATGGCCACCTTATCGCCGCTAAGTTCCGACCCGGACTTTATCAGCGATAAGGAAACGGCGATCAAGGACCCCGTCATGACCTCAGGAACGGACCGCTCCCGGTCCCGACCCCGCTCCCGCCTCCTCCCCCGCCTCCTCCTCCGCCTGCTGCCCGACACCACGCCCTGGCGCTCCTCCCGGGACTTCCGGCTCACCTGGGCCTCCGGCACCGTCACCCTGCTCGGCTCGGTCTTCACCATGACCGCGATCCCGCTGCAGATCGCCGATCTCACCGGCTCGCCGCTCGCGGTGGGCGCCGTCGGCGCGGTCGAACTCGTGCCCACCGTCCTGTTCGGCCTCTACGGCGGGGTGCTCGCCGACCGCGCCGACCGCCGTACCGTCGCACTGGCCGCCGAGATCGCACTCGCCGCGCTCAGCGCCCTGCTGCTGGCCAACGCCCTGCTCGGCACGCCCGCCGTCTGGCCGCTCTACCTCGCCGCCGGCCTGGCCGCCGCGATCCAGGGTCTCCAGCAGCCCTCCGTGGAGGCGATGGTCCCGCGACTGGTGCCGCCGGATCAGCTGGTGGCGGCCGGAGCGCTGCTCTCGCTGCGCTGGAGCATCGGCGGGGTGGCCGCACCCGCGGCCGCCGGGCTGCTGATCGCGACCGCCGGCGTCCCGGCCGCGTACCTCGTCGACCTCGGCACCTTCCTGCTGTCGATCGCCCTGCTCGCCCGCGTCCGCCCCGTCCCCTCGGAGCGGGACGCCGAGGCGCCGCCGCTGCGCGAGTTCGCCGCGGGCGCCCGGTACGTGGCGCGCCGGCCCGACCTGCTGGGCACCTACCTGGCCGACCTCGCGGCCACCGCGTTCGCCCTGCCCACCGCGCTGTTCCCCTTCCTGGCCGAGGAGTTGGACGCGACCTGGGCGCTCGGTCTGCTCTACTCCGCGTCCGCCGCCGGCAGCCTGGTCGCGGCCGCCACCGGGGGCTGGGCCGAGCGGGTGCACCGGCACGGACGGCTGGTCCTGCTCTCCGCCGCCCTGGTCGGCGCGGCCACTGGGGCTGCCGCCTTCGCCCCCGGCCTGTGGGCCGTGCTGCTCTGCCTGGCCGTCGCGGGCGGCGGGCACTGGATCGGCGACACTTTCCGCGGCGCCATCTGGAACCAGTCCATTCCGGACGAACTCCGTGGTCGCGCCGCCGGTCTGGAACTGATGATCGGCTCCGCCGGGCCCGCCCTCGGCGACCTGCGGGCCGGCGGCCTCGCCGCCCGCCAGGGCATCCGGGCCGCGCTGCGCACCGGCGGCCTGCTCTGCCTGGGCGGCAGCACCGTCCTGGCCGCCGCCCTCCCGGCACTCTGGCGCTACGACCAGCGCGAGCACCGACCGGACGCTGCCCCGGAGCCCGCCCGGTGACCGCTCCGAAGCCCGCCCCCCGTGACCGCTGCGGAGCCCGCTCCCGACCGTTCCGAAGGCCACCCCGTGACCACCCGCTTTCTCAGCCCCCCGGAAGCGCCGAGGTGTGCCGGGCTGTCAGCTCGCCGAGCCGGGCGGGTTCGTCCGTACCGCGCTTGGGCAGCAGGGTCATGACTCCGGTCTCCTCGTCACCGCCCAGCAGCAGGAACAGCTCCGGAGTCTCCAGGTGATAGCGCTGTTCCGACCAGGAGAGCGTCGTGACGGACTCCGCGTTGGCGACGGTGAGCCCGGCGCCGTCCGGCACCACCCGGAACTCTCCGCGGTCCGCCACCGCCCGCACCGCCTGCCGCACCTGCCACCGGGGCGCCCCGAGCACCGCCGGCACGATCAGGGCGAACAGCACCGACTGCGGCTTCAGGGTCCCCGCCTCGAACGAGCACAGCACCCCGCCGAGCGCCGAACCGCCTGCGATCAGGTAGGTGTTGCGCCACGCCCGCCGACCCGCGACGGTCCCCGGTCGCGGGCCGCGAAGGCCGCCCGGAAGTCCTCGGCCGTCGGCGTGAAGCGGACCTCCACCGTCTCCGTCCGGCCGCCCGAACCCATCCGAACGACCCTCTCACCAGGCATTTTCCGAGGGATGCTAGCAAAGCGCCGACCCATCCGGTCCGACGGGGCACGCACCCGCACGCCCGCTCCCTTTGACGTGAATACGTCGTTCCGTACGGACCGCCGTTGACCACCCGCCCCGCCCGACGGTTGGCTCACCCACGAGCCGGCCGCCGGGGGGTCGACGCCACCGGCCCGCACCGGCCCTCGACGCCGTCAGGCGCCACCAGGCGCCACCGTCGGCGCGGCCCGGCCGTTCCCAGGGGAGGGGATCCGATGACCCACGCACACACCGCACCGACCCGCACCACACCCACCCATCGCACAGCCACCCATCGCACAGCCACCGATCGCACCCCGACCCCCACCGCACCGCTCCGCCGAACGGCCCGCCAGCTGCTGCGCTCCGCCTGCGCACTCGCCGCGTCCGCCGCCCTCGCGCTGACCGGCGCCCGGGCCGCCCAGGCCGACCCCGGCCCTCACCGCGCGCCCGCCACCGAGCGGGTGTCCGTCGGCCTCGGCCAGGCCCGGCCCGACGGCGCCTCGCGCGCCGCCGGCCTGAGCGCCGACGGCCGCTACGCCGTCTTCACCTCGACCGCCACCAACCTCGTTCCCGGTGACACCAACGGCAGGAGCGACGTCTTCGTCCGCGACCTGCGAACCGGCCGCACCGAGCGGGTCGACACCGGCACGGACGGCGCCCAGGCCGACGGCGATTCCTTCGAGGCCGCCATCAGCGCCGACGGCCGCTACGTCGCCTTCAGCTCCTCCGCCACCAACCTCGCGCCCGGTGCCAACACCGGGTACGACGACGTCTACGTCCACGACCGCCGGACCGGCGAGACCGCCCTGGTCTCCGTCGGCGAGGAACCGGGCCAGCCGCAGAAGGACAAGTTCTCCGGCCACCCCTCGATCAGTCGGGACGGCCGCTACATCGCCTTCCAGTCCAACCGCTCCGACCTGGCCCCGGGCACGGTCACCTGGCAGGGCGCCAACATCTACGTCCACGACCTTCGGACCGGGGAGAACCGCCTGGTCAGCACGGGTGCGGACGGCAAGGAGGCGAACGGCTCCTCCGCCTCCCCGGTGATCAGCGCCGACGGCGGAACCGTCGCCTTCATCTCCAAGGCGACCAACATCATCGCCCCCGACCAGCCCGGCGACGCGCTCTCGCCGGACGCCGCCACCCGGCTCGGTGTTGAGTCCGACCAGGAGTCCGACGAGCAGTTCGTCCGCGACTCGCTCCGGCTCCCCGGGTCATCCCGCGCCGCCGAACAGCCCGGGTCCGCCGACCACCCGCAGCTGCTCAAGCCCCGTCTCTACCCGCTGTACGTCCGCGACCTGCGCTCCGAGGAGACCACCCTGGCCAGCCCGGACGGCAAGGGAGGCTGGCGCGGAGCGGACTACCCCTCGCTCAGCGCGGACGGCCGCTTCGCCGTCTACTCGGCCTGGGTGCAGCACGGCGACAACTGGTCGGACCACCACTTCGAGGTGTACGTCCGGGACTTGGCGAAGGGCACCGAGACCCTGGTCAGCGCCGGCCTGCCCGGGACGACGACCACCGGCGACTCCCTCAACGGTCGGATGACCGCCGACGGCCGCTGGGTGTACTTCGACTCCACGGCCGCCAGCCTGGTGCCCGGCGACACCAACGGCGCCGGCGACGTCTTCCGGCGCGACCTGCGGACCGGCCTCACCGAGCGGGTCAGCCTGGCGGCCGACGGGTCCCAGACCGCCGGCGCCTCGTACGACCCGTACGTCGACGCCCGCGGCACCACGGTGGTGTTCACCTCGGAGGACGGCACCCTCGTCCCGGGCGACACCAACGAGGCCCCGGACGTGTTCGCCCACCGACTGCCCCACTGACCCCGGCGCCCGCGCCGCCCGACCGCTAACCGAAGGACGGCAGCAGGTACCCCAACTGCGGCAACACCGACCACAGTTGCTCCGCCAACCGGGCCGCCGCGGCGACCGCCCCGACGAACAGCTCGCGGCCGGTGTCCGCGGCGTCCACGCCGCCCAAGGGGACCAACCCCCGAACCGGCACCCCCCCCGTGCCCACCGCCGCCCATACCCCGAGGGCCAGCAGCCCGACCGCGCCCAGCCCGGCCAGGAACAGCTCGCCCTCGCGGCTGAACAGCCGCCGGTCGCGCTCGATCGTCACCGCCAACTCCGGTACCGGCGTGGGCCCGAGCGGAGCCGGACGCAGGCGGGCCCGTACCAGGTTGAGCATCGCCTCCCGGATCCTGTCGGGCAGTTGCACCGCCCGCAGGGGCACCCGGTGGATGTGGTAGAGCACCAGTCCGTCGTACCCGGGGCGCCCGTTGGCCGGCCTCGGGTACTCGCGGAACTCGGCCCGGTCGGTGGGCCAGTAGCAGATCCAGTCGACATAGCTCTCCCCGTCCTGCTCGGTGACGTTGACC
>NZ_JBHWDU010000022.1:0-108280 GCF_042734825.1 Kitasatospora sp. NPDC059648
TTTGTGTGTGGTTGTTTTTTTTTTTATTATAAGTCCGCGGCGGGGCCGGGCGCGGCGTCGCCCCCGCGCGGCCCCGGGGGGGGGGGGGGGGGGGGGGGGCGGCCGGCCCCCACGCCCCGGAGGGGGCCTCAGCCCTCGTGCAGCGCCCACCGGCTGCCGTCGACCCGCGCCGTCCCGGGCAGGGCGACCAACTCGGGCTTGAACAGCGGCGGCGCGCCCATCGCGGGCTCCCAGGTGGCCAGCTCCTCGTCCTGGGGGACCTCGATCCGCCGGCCCGCGGCGAGGTCGTTGACCACCTTCAGCAGCAGCCGCACGCCGAGCGGCGCCAGGTGGTCGCGCCACAGGCTCCGGGCCGTCGAGCCCGGGGGCACGAACAGGTGCTCCTGGGCGGCGATCGGGCCGCCGTCGGTGCGCTCGGTGAGGTGGTAGACGCTCCCGCCGGTCACCTTGTCGCCGTCGCGGATCGTCCACCGGACCGCGTCCCGGCCGCGGTGCAGCGGCAGCAGGCTGGGGTGGTAGCCGATGGCCGCGACGGCGGCCCGGGCGCGGGTCTGGCGGCCGAGGAAGGCGTGGGAGTGCGCGGCGAGGATGACGTCAACCCCGTCCGGGACGTGCCGGGCGCGCAGTTCGGCCGAATCGGTCCAGGGGATGTCCCGGGGGTACGCCCAGGAGCGCAGACGGTCCCAGCACATCGCGTTGCCCTCGTCGGACTGCCCCTTGCGCAGCCGTGGGGCGGCCGCACCGACGATCTTGTGTCCTTCGTCCAGCAGCGCCTCCGCGACCTGCACCGCGAACGCGCCCTGCCCTGACAGGTAGATGTGCATCCTCACTCCTTCAACGCGGCGGGATCGGGTTCGAACCGCACCGGCAGCGTGGAGAAGCCGGTCAGGAAGTTGGACCGGATCGGCAGCGCCTCGCCGGTCTGCTCGAACCCGGTGGTGAAGTCCCGCAGGGCGGTGAGCAGTTCGGCGATCTCCACCTTGGCCAGGTACGAGCCGACGCAGAAGTGCGGGCCGTAGCCGAAGGCCAGGTGCCGGTTGGGGGTCCGGCCCAGGTCGAACACCCCGGGCCGGTCGAAGACCCGTTCGTCCCGGTTGCCGGAGGCGTGCCAGAGGGTGACGATCTCGCCGGGCCGCAGCCGTACACCGTGCAGTTCGGTCTCCCGCACGACGCTGCGCCCGAAGTGCATGGTGGGCGAGGCCCAGCGCAGCACCTCGTCCACGGCGGTGTCGACGGCGACCTCGTGGCGCTTGAGGCGCCGCCACTCCCCGGGCCGGGCGGCCAGGGTGCGGACGCAGTCGATCATAGTCAGCCGGCTGGTCTCGTCGCCCCCGATGATCAGGCTGTAGCAGTTGAGCACCACGTCCTCGTCGGTCAGCGGCACGCCGTCGATCTCGCTGGCGATCAGCATGCTGATCACGTCGTCGCCGGGGGCCTCGCGCCGTTCCTCGACGAGGTCCATGAAGTACATCAGGATCTCGTTGCGGGCCATCTCGGAGTCGACCTCGTCCCCGTCCTCGTCGTCCGCGGACAGCGCCGTCCTCGTCAGGCCGAGCAGGTGGTCCTGGTCCTGTTCGGGCACGCCGAGCAGGTTGGAGACGGTGGTCATCGGGATCCGGGCGGCGATCCGCTGCGCGAAGTCGCAGCCGCCGGACTCGACGGCCTCGCGGATCCACCGCCGGGTGTTGGTCCGGACGGTCCGGGCGACCTCGTCCAGCACCCTGGGGGAGAGCACCCGCTGGAGGATCTTGCGCAGCTCGTGGTGGCGGTGCCCGTCGGTGACGGCGAGCATCCGGCCCGCCCCGGCGTCGCCGCCGCCCAGCAGGGTGACGAGGACGTTGCCGCGTTCGGAGGTGAAGTTCCGGTCGTCCCGGTAGGTGGTCATGATGTCGTCGTGGCGGGAGAGCACCCAGAAGCCGCGACGGCCGTCGACCGGCGGGTTCCAGTGCACGGGGGCGGTGTCCCGCAGGCTGCGCCAGAACGCGTCGAGGTCGTGGCCGGCGAAGGTGGCCGGGTCGCCCAGGTCCACGGTGGCCGGTGCCGGAGCCGGTGCGCTCATGCACACCAGTCCGTGCGCCAGAACCGGCGGGGCCGGAACGGATAGGCGGGCAGCGGCACCCGGTGGCTGGCCTCGCCCACGTGCAGGGCGTCGAAGTCCACCTGGCTCCCGGTGACCCAGGCGGCGCCCAGCTCGGACAGCGCCCGCTCGTCCCGGCCGGAGGGCACGATCCCGTGGTCGCTGCGGGAGAAGTCCTCGGCGTCGGTCCGCGGGGCGGCGGCGGTCGTGACGGCCGAGCCGCGGGGGACGTCCTCGGACAGCGCCGCGATGAGCTCGGCGCGGCTGCGGACCACGGCCGCCCAGCGGCGGGGCATCACCTTGCGGCCGAGGTTGAGGCTGAAGCAGACGTCGTCCAGCCGGAGTCCGGGGTTCGCCTCCAGCCAGTCCCGCAGCCGCGTGCGCTGCCGGGCCAGGGCGTCGTCGTCCAGGGCGGACAGGGTGGCCAGCCGGGGCCTGCCCTCGACCTCGGGGGCGCGCCCGGCGGGCGTCGGGGCCTCCTCCAGCAGCAGGTGGGCGTTGTAGCCGCCGCCGCCGATGGAGGTGATGCCGGCCCGGCGGATGCCCGCCTCCGGCTCCCAGTCGGCCCCTTCGAGCTGCGGCACGAAGGGGGTACCGGGGAAGTCGAGGTCCGGGTTGACCTCGGTCAGGTTGATCGTCGCCGGGAGCTTCCGGTGGTACAGGGCGAGTGCGGCCTTGATCGCGCCGAAGCCGCCCGAGACCACGCCGCCGTGGCCGACGTTGCCCTTGACCCCGCCGATCGAGGTGGTCGCGGTCTGCTTCCCGAACGCCATGCTCGCCGCGTGCACTTCCAGCTCGTCGGTGATCGGCAGGCCGAGCCCGTTCGCCTCGTACATGGACACGGTCTCGGGGGCGACGCCGCCGACCTCCATGGCGCTCGCGATGCAGGCGCTCAGCCGCTCGGGCTGGGCCAGGCCGTACGCCATCGCGCTGACGCCGTTGTTGTTGACGGCCGAGCCCTTGACCACGGCGTAGATGTGGTCGCGGTCGGCGACGGCGTGGTTCAGCGGCTTCAGCAGCACGGTGACGACCCCGCTGGACAGCGCGGTGCCGGTGCCGTTGGCGTCGAACGGGCGACAGTGGCCGTCCTTCGACAGGATGCGGTTCTCCTCCCACAGGTGTCCGCGGGGGTGCGGCAGCCGGATCATGGCACCGCCGGCGATCGCCATGTCGGTCTGGCCGAGCAGCAGCGACTGGCAGGCCAGGTGCACTGCGTAGTGGAAGCCCGTGCACACCGCGGCGACGGTGACGGCCTCGCCGGTGAGGCCCATGTAGTAGAGCGCGTTGGAGGTCATGGTGTCCGGCGACCACGCCAGGCTGGCCTCGATCGCCTCGGGGCCGACCGACACCCGGTCCGGCGGGGAGCCGTAGAGCGCGGCGGTCTGCGGGTTGTTGGCGCCGTACATGCCGATCTCGGCGCCGAGCCGGTCCGGGTCGTAGCCGCCGTCCTCCAGCGACTCCCAGGCGCTCTCCAGGAACAGCCGGTTCTCCGGGGTCATCGCGGCCGCCATCCGGTCGCTGATGCCGAACACCGACGGGTCGAACTTGTCGTAGGTGTCGAGCACGCCGCAGGCCCGGACGTAGAACGGGCTGTGGATCAGCGTCTCGTCGACGTGGATGTCGTCCTTGGCCAGGAAGGAGATGGACTCCCGGCCGTGGACGAGGTTGTCCCAGAACTGTTCCTTGGTGCGCGCTCCGGGCGCCCTTAGGGACATGCCGATGACGGCCACGTCGCCCGGGTCGTAGTCCTGTCGGGGGCTGTCGGTCATGAGGTGCTCCTGCTCCGGTGTCGAGTGAGGTGGCTCAGCGGCTCAGCGGCTCAGCGGCCCGCGCCGCCGCGGCCGCGCAGCGCGGCACGACGGGCGCCGGCGCGCTCGCGGGCCGAGCGGACCACCTCGGGGGTGGCACCGCTCTCGTCGTCGAGCCATCGGGCGAGGGAGGAGATGTCGCGGAAGCTGAACAGGTCGGGCACCCGGACGCGGCGCTCGAAGCGCCGGGTCATCAGCCGGGCGAGGCGGACCAGCAGCAGAGAGTCGCCGCCGAGGTCGTAGAAGGCCGACTGCACGTCGATGGCCGACGGTTCGAGGCCCAGCAGCTGGCCCCAGATCTCCGACAGGGCCACCTCGGTCGGCGTGCTCGCGGCCGCCAGTGGCGCGCCCGTCCCGGCGGCCGGCGGTTCGGGCAGTGCGTTGCGGTCGAGCTTCCCGCCGGGCCCGAGCGGCAGTGCGGGGAGCAGCACGAGCGTCGCGGGCACCATGTAGTCGGGCAGTTCGACGCCGAGGCGGCCCGTGACGGCGCCCTGCAGCGCGGCGTCCAGCCGGGGGCCGTCCGGTGCGGCGCCCTCCCCCGCGGGCACGACGTAACCGACCAGCCGGTTGCCCCGGACGGCGGCGGCGGCCTCCCGGACCTCGGGGCAGGCGGTCAGCCGGGCCTCGACCTCCTCCAGCTCGATGCGGTAGCCGCGCAGTTTGACCTGGTGGTCGGTGCGGCCGAGGAAGCGCAGCTCGCCGCCGTCGGTGAACTCGACGACGTCCCCGGTGCGGTACATCCGCTCGCCGCTGCGGAAGGGGTCGGGGAGGAAGCGTTCGGCCGTGGTGCCCGGCCGGTTGACGTAGCCGTGGGCGAGGCCGGGGCCGCCGAGGTGGAGCTCGCCGGACGCACCGGCCGGCACCTGCCGCAGCTGCTCGTCCAGCACGTAGACCCTGGTCGTCGGCGGGCCGATGGTCGGCTCGCCGACGCCGTCCGCGGGGACGGGCCCGAAGGAGCAGAACACGGTCCCCTCGGTGGGACCGTAGGCGTTGAACACCCGCTCGGCGCCGGTCTCCCGGTACGTCCGGTCCACCAGCTTGCGGCGCAGCGCCTCGCCGCCGAACACCACCGAGCGCACGTTGGGCGGCAGGGCCCCGGCGTCCAGCAGGCCGTTCATGACGGACGGGACGACGTTCAGGTGGGTGATCCGGTCGGCGTACCGGCTCTCCGCCAGGTGCACCGCGCTCTCGACCAGTACGACGGCGCCGCCGCGGCACAGCGCGTTGAAGATCTCCATCACGGACATGTCGAAGCAGACCGAGCTCGCCGCCGAGACCCCGCTCAGGTCGCAGCCCGCCAGGACCCGGTCCAGCTCGGCGAGCATCGCCGTGCAGCCGCTGTGCCGGACGGCCACGCCCTTGGGCCGGCCGGTGGATCCGGAGGTGTAGATGACGTACGCGGTGTCCTCGGGCACCACCGGTGCGGGCCGGGCGCCGGGCTCGGTGGTCACCGTCTCGCCCAGCACCACCACGGTCGGGCCGGGCGGGCAGGCCGCCCGGGATGCGGGTGTGGTGAGCAGCAGGCGGGTGCCGCTGTCCCGGACCGTGAAGGTCAGCCGGTCGGCAGGGTAGTTGGGGTCCAGCGGCAGGTAGCAGGCGCCGGTGCGCAGGGCCGCCAGGATGCCGACCAGCAGGTCGGGGGTGCGCTCGACGCAGATGCCGACCGGGACGCCGGGTGCCGCGCCGGCGGCGGCCAGCTGTTCGGCCAGCTCGCGCGAGCGGTCGTCGAGTTCGCCGTAGGTCAGGATTCCGGCGTCGGAGTAGACCGCGGTCGCGTCGGGGCTCTTGGCCGCCTGCTCCAGGAACTCCGAGTGCAGGGTCGCGGTCACCGGTCCGTCCCCTCGGGCAGCGGTCCCTCGGGCAGGCCGGCGGGTGCGAGGTCGCCGAGGGGCAGGTCGGGTCGGGCGATCGAGTCGAAGAGCACGCTGCGGTACAGCGCGAGCAGTGCGGTCACGGTGTGCCTTTCCAGGTAGCTCGGTTTGAACTGCACGTGGCCGGCCACCTCGCCGTCGATGTCGGCCATCGAGATCTCCAGGTCGAACTTGGCGAGGTGCCTGCGCACCTGGAGCGGCTCCAGGGGCAGGGCGCCGTCGGGTGTGAGGGTCCCGCCGACGCCGTGGAAGAGCTTGACGGAGCGGGGGAAGGCGTCCGAGGACAGCCAGTTCACCACCACGTCGAACCACGGGGAGCGGCCCTCGGCGCGCGGCGGCTTCAGCTGGGAGGCCAGCAGGTCGAGCGGGTAGTTCATGTGCTCCAGCAGGCCCAGCGAGAACGCGTGGACCTCGCGCAGCAGTTCGCGGAAGCTGCGGTCGGCGGCGGGGTTCGCCCGGACCAGCACGGTGTTGAGGTAGTAGCCGATCGCGGACTCCCAACCGGGCTCGGCCCGTTGGGCGATGGCGGTGGCCAGCACCGAGTCCTCCGTCCCGACCGCCCGGTTGAGCGTGGCGAAGAACCCGGCGAGGACGACGGTGCTGACCGACACGCCCTCGCGCACCGCGAACTCCCGCAGCAGACGGGTCTCTTCGGCGCTCCAGCGGAACGCCAGGTCGCGGCCCTCGTAGGTGACGCCCGGCGGCCGCTCCCTGGCGGACAGGTCGAGGTGGGCCGGCGGGTCGGCGAGCTTCTCCGACCACCAGTCCAGCGCCGCGTCGGCCGCCGGAGCCGCCAGCCAGTTCCGCTCCCAGGCGACGAACTCGGTGTACGGGGCGACGGGCGGGGCGGCGTCGGGGTCGGCGCCCTCGTAGTACTCCTGGAGTTCGCGGATCATGACGTCGGCCGAGGCCGCGTCCGAGGCGATGTGGTGGACGAGCACCAGCAGGTAGTGGTCGGCCGGCCCGCGCGTCATCAGGACGACCCTCACCAGCGGCCCGTTGTCCAGGTCCAGCGGCCGGTGCCCGTGCCGGGCCAGCTCCTCACGGGCCTGCTCGTCGTCCAGGTCGGAGCTGTCCACCACCAGGAACTCGTACACCGGCTCGTCCAGGATCACCTGGTACGGCCTGCCGCCGGCCTCCACGAAGAGGGTGCGCAGCGCGGGGTGGCGCATCATGACGGCCCGTAGCGCCCGCTCCAGGGCCTTCTCGTCGACCGCGGCCCGGATCCTGGCCGTCACCATGAAGTTGTAGGGCACGGCGTCCGGGGAGACCATCTGCATGAACCACAGCGAGGCCTGGCCGTGCGAGGCGGGTGCCAGTTCGAGGCCGAGGCCCTCGGCGCGCAGCTGGTCCAGGGCGGGGGCGGCGGTGGCCTCCAGCAGGCCGCGGGCGTCCAGTTCGTCGAGCAGCTCCTCGGCGTCCAGTTCGGACAGCTCGGACAGGCCGTCCGGGAGCACCGGGGGCGACGCCGCCCCGACGGCCGCGACCGGCACCGGCACCGGCACCGGAGCCGGAACCGGAGCCGCGGCGGGCCCCACCGGCTCCGCCGCGGCGGCCGGTCCGGCGGTGAGCTCGACGAAGTGGCCGACGACCTCGGAGATCGCCCGGCCGTCCAGGAACACCACCGGCGACACCCGGTGCCCGAACAGCGACTGCAGCTTGTTGACCAGCCGGATCGCCAGCATCGAGTCCAGGCCGAAGTCGAGCAGGCTGGCGTTCGGGTCGAACCGGCCCACCGGGACGCCCAGTGCGTCGGCGAGCTCGGCGAGGACGACCTCCGCCACCGGACGGCTCTGCGTCGGCCGCTGCTCCGCCGGCCGGGCCCCGGCCACGGCCACGGCGGCGGGCGCCGGCGCGGCCACCGTCTCCACGGCCGGGGTGCGCGGCTCGGTGTCGATCCAGTAGCGCTCCCGCTGCCACTGGACGAGCGGGGTCTCCACCGCCTCGACGTCGTCGGCGAACAGCCCGTCGAAGGTCAGCGGCAGGCCCCGGACGAACAGCGAGGCGACGGCGCCCAGCAGGCAGCGGAGGTCGCTCTCACCGCGCCGCAGGGAGTTGACCGCGTGCACCCGGGCGCCGCGGGTCAGGGCGATCTCCTCGACCGCGCCGCGCAGCGTCTCGTGCGGGCCGATCTCGACGAAGGTGCCGACGCCCCGGTCGACCAGTGCGCCGATGGTCTCGGCGAAGCGGACCTGGTTGCGCAGGTTGTGCACCCAGTAGTCGACGTCGGCGACCGGGTTCACCGCGCCGGACACCGCGGTGGAGTGGAAGTCGACGCCGGGCGACAGCGGGGTGATGCCGTCCAGGGCCGCGCGCAGCGGCGGGATCAGCGGGTCCATGCCGGGGCCGTGCACCGGCCGTTCGACCCGGATCCGCCGGACCGGTACCCCGTCCCGCTTGAGTTCTGCCTCCAGGGCGTCGACCGCCGCGGGGGAGCCGGAGACCGCCGCGCTGGTGGGGCTGTTGACCACGGCGACGGCGGCGTGTTCGGCGTACGGCGCGAGCCGCGGCAGCAGTTCCGCCTCCGGCAGGTCGACCGAGATCATCGCGCCCACGGCGGCCTCGCGTTCCAGCAGGTGGGAGCGGGCGACCACGACCCGGGCGGCGTCCTCCAGGGACAGCGCCCCGGCGACGCAGGCGGCCGCGACCTCGCCCAGGCTGTGCCCGACCACGGCGGTCGGCTCGATGCCGAGGCCGAGCCAGACCTTCGCCAGCGAGACCTGGAGGGCGAACAGCACCGGCTGCTGGAAGTCCATCTCCTCGTACCGGGCCCCGTCGGCCGGGGCGGCCAGCTGCTCCAGGACCGAGCAGCCGCCGGCCGCCCGCACGGCCTCGTCGCAGGCCTGCATCCAGCCGCGGAAGCCGGTGTGGGAGCGCAGCAGTTCGCGACCCATGCCGACCCACTGGGTGCCGCCGCCGGAGAACACCAGGGCCACCCGGCGGTCGACGTTGCCGGAGACCGTGCCCGTGAGGACGTCGGGGTGCGGCGTTCCGGCGGCGACCCGGGCGAGGCCGTCCAGGACGTCCTGCCGGTTGCGGGCGAACAGCGCGATCCGGTGGCCGTGGTGGCTGCGCCGGGCGGCGAGGGTGTAGGCGAGGTCGGAGACCCGCAGGCCCGGGTCGCGTTCGACGTGGTTGGACAGCTCCCGGCAGGTGTCGGCCAGCGCCTCGGCCGTACGGGCCGTGACCGGCACCAGGTGCAGCCGCTCGTCGGCCGCCTCGGCCCCGCGGCTCGGGGCGGTGTGCCGACCCCGGTCGCCGGCCAGGAACGGGTGGGCGGCGACGGGCAGTCCGGCGGTGTACAGCGCGCCGAGCGAGCCGAGCAGGGTCGCGGCCTCGTCGGCGCCGCGGCGCATCGAGGGCAGGGTGGTCGCGGGCAGGATCTCCGACACCGACTTCAACAGCAGCGGGTGCGGGCTGAGTTCGACCACCGCGTCGATGTCGTGGTCGCGCAGCGCGGTCAGCGCGTCGACCATCCGGATCTCCCGGCGCAGGTTGTCCGCCCAGTAGTCCGGCCCGAGTTCGGCGCCGTCGACGAGCTCGCCGGTGACGGTCGAGATCATCGGGATGCGGGCGGTCCGGGGCCGGATGCCGTCGAGTTCGACCTTGAGCGGGGCGAGGACGTGGTCGACCAGCGGGGAGTGCGGGGCGTGGCCCATCCGCACCCGGTGGCTGGTGACGCCCGCCTCGGACAGCCGCCCGACCAGGTCGTCGATCTCCTGCGGCGTGCCGGTGACCAGCGTGGAGTTCAGGCCGTTGCGGCCGGAGAGGGTGAGCCCGCCGGTCAGGTGCGGGGCGACCTCCTCGGCGGCGGTCATCACCACGATGCCCTCGCCGCGCCCCACGGCCAGTTGCTGGAGCAGCCGGCCGTGGTGGGCGGCCAGCCGGGAGGCGTCGTCGAAGTCGAGCGCACCGGCGACGTGGGCGGCGGCGAACTCGCCGACGCTCTGCCCCACCACGACGTCCGGCTCCACCCCCAGCGAGCGCCAGGCCTCGGCCAGGGCGACCTGGAGCGAGAACAGCAGCGGCTGGAAGACGTCCATGTCGTCCAGCCGGCCCTCGGAGGAGAGCAGTTGGTCGACCGGCGAGAAGCCCAGCAGCTCGCGCATCCGCCGGTCCGACCGCATCATGGACCGCCGGAACACGGGCAGGCCGGCGAGCAGCTGCCGACCCATGCCCACCCACTGGGAGCCGTTGCCGGAGAACAGGAAGGCGACCCGGGGGCCGGGGCCGGTCCGCTGCCCCACGCTCAGCCCGTCGGCCGTCGCGCCGCTGCCGAAGGCGTCGAGGGAGGCCCGGAGTTCGGCCATGTCACGGGCGGTGGCGGCGAGCCGGAAGTCGCCCTCGCCGGGCGTGCGGGCGCACAGCGCGCGCAGGTCGCTCTCGTCGCGCAGCGCCCGGGCCCGTTCGGCCAGCGCCTCCCGGGAGTCCGCGGCGAGCAGCAGCAACGAGGCTTCCGGGCGCGGTAGTTCCTCGACCGCGACGTGACAGATCGCGCCGCCGAAGCCGAAGGAGCTGACGCCTCCCCGGCGGGCGTCGGAGCGCCGCGGCCAGGGTGTCAGCCGGTCCTGGACGGTGAGGTTGTACTCGTCGAACATGATCTGCGGGTTCGGCGCGCTGTAGTGCAGGCTCGGCGGCAGCACGCCGTTGCGCATCGACATCGCCAGCTTGACCAGGCCGACGATCCCGGCGGCCGCCTCCAGGTGGCCGACGTTGGACTTGACCGAGCCGAGCCGCAGCGGCTCCGTCCGGTCGCCGCCCAGCACCGCGCCGATGGCGTTGGCCTCGATCGGGTCGCCGAGGGGAGTCGCGGAACCGTGGCACTCGACGTAGTCCACCAGGTGCGGTGCGATGCCGGCCCGCCGGTACGCGGTGCGCAGCATCTTCTCCTGCGCCTGGGGGTTGGGCGCCGTCATGCCGTTGCTCAGGCCGTCGTTGTTGGAGGAACTGCCCTTGATCAGGCAGTAGACCGGCAGGTCGCGCTCCAGTGCGGTGCTCAGCGGGGCGAGCACGACGACACCGGCGCCCTCGCCGCGGACGTAGCCGTTGGCGCGGGCGTCGAAGGACTTGCAGCGGCCGTCCGGGGCGAGGGCGCCCATCTGGTCCATGGCCGTGTAGTAGTCGGAGACGAAGCTCAGGTTGACGCCGCCGGCGAGCACCAGGTCGCTCTCGCCCAGCTGGATCGACTGGCACCCCACGTGCACCGAGACCAGCGATCCGGCGCAGGCCGCGTCGATGGCCATGCTGGGGCCCTGGAGGCCGAGCAGGTAGGAGACCCGGTTGGCGATGATGCCGTCGTGCATGCCGGTCGCGGTGTGCGGGGTGATCTGGCTGTCGGGCCCGCGGTAGTGGGCCAGGGCGGCGTAGTCGCCCCAGCAGGAGGCCATGAACACGCCGGTGTCGCTGCCGACCAGGCTGTGCGGCGCGATGCCCGCGTCCTCCAGCGCCTCCCAGGCCAGCTCCAGGATCAGCCGTTGCTGGGGGTCCATCTGGACGGCCTCGCGGGGCGAGATGCCGAAGAACAGCGGGTCGAAGCGGTCGATGCCGTCGATGAACCCGCCCCAGCGGACCCGGCTGTTGAGCAGTTCCCGCCGCGCGGCCGGTACCGGTCCGACGGCGTCACCGCCCTCGACCAGCAGCCGCCAGAACGAGGCCGGGTCCGGCCCGCCGGGGAACCGGCAGCCGATGCCCACGACCGCGACGGGCTCGTGCGCGGTCGTACGGCGTCCGCCGCGGCGGTCGGTGTCCGGCGCGGGCTCGGCGGCGCGCGGGCCGTCGACCACCGCGCGGGCCAGTTCCTCCACGCTCGGGTACTGCCAGGGCCAGGTGGCCGGAACGGGCCGGCCGACGAACTCCGACAGGGCCGCGGCCAGGGCCACCGACTTCGCGGAATCCAGTCCGTACCGGTGCATCGGCGCCCGGCGGTCCACCGCGTTCGAGGGCACGGCCAACAGCTCGGAAACCCGGGAGAGCAGGAACTCCGTGACGGCGGACAGGTCTCGCGCTGCGCGTTCTCGGGGCATGGCGACTCCATGGGCAGGGCGGGTGGAATGGAGGGGGGAGGTGCAGATCCGGTCGGTCGCCGGCGCATGGACAGCCGGGCTGCGGAGGCGGATGCAGCCGCTTCCGGAATCCCGAATCACGAGTGTCACGACAGCTCGGGCGATCGCGGATCAGCGGCCCACTGTGAAGTTCTCGCCGACGCGTGCGGCTCCTGCCGATCGGTCCTGCGGCGCGTTCGCTGCCGAGGATTTCCGCGGCGCTGCTGTCCCGGTCCGCCCTGAGCGCGGATAACCGGGGAAAACACGGGAAACCCCGACCGGGGCGGGTGTCGAAGTCGATGGTGTCGAGCGCAAATGAAAAGTGTCGAACGCAACGGGATGTGCGAACGGGTGTGCTTCGGATCACCGGGCATTCACCGACCAGCGGGTATGAGCGTGCCACTTGGTGAATGGGTGAGACAAGTGTCGTCGGAGACTGGTCGGGCCACTGGCGAGATTCGATCGCCAAAGTGTCCGATTCGATCTGCTCGGGGGAGTGGCCTGATGAACGGCCTTGCCGCAGAGCCGAGTTGGTGCTGGTTGGAGTCACTGTGGGGCGGGCTGGACAGCGGTGGATCCGCCCGGGCAAGCTGATCCACATGCCACTTGCGAGCCTTGAGACGGCATCGGTCCATGTCGACCGCTCCTTAGCCGGTCGGCACCACCCGCGGCCCCGGGGCGCCGCACCCGCCGGTGCGCCACGCGGCGCACGCCCTGGGACGCGCGACGGCGGGCCCGCATGACCGACACCGCGGTCATGCCGCTGACCCGCCCGGGACTGGCCCTCGGAGTGCTGGCCGGGGCGCTCGCCCTGGACGTGAGCGGCCTGGGCGTGCTCAACGCCGCCCTGCCGTCCGTCGGCACGCGCTTCGACCTGAGCGACACCACGCTCCAGTGGGTGATGACCGCCTACGCCGTCACCTTCGCCGGCTTCCTGCTGGTGGGCGGCCGACTGGCCGACGCGCTCGGCCGGCGCCGGGTCTTCGAGGTGGGCGTCGCGGTCTTCACCGCCTCCGCGCTGGTCGGGGCGGTGGCCCCGGACATCGGCGTCCTGCTGGGCGCGCGCGCCGTCCAGGGCGTCGGCGCCGCCCTGTCCGGACCGGCCGCGCTGGCCCTGCTCTCCGAGGCGTTCCCGGCCGGCCCGGCGCGCAACCGGGCGTTCAGCGTCTACGCGGCCGTCGGCGCCGCGAGCTTCAGCGGCGGGGTGCTGCTCGGCGGCGTCCTGACCCAGTTCTTCGGTTGGCGCTCGGTGCTGTGGTTCTCGGTGCTGCTGGGGCTGGCAGTCCTGGCCGTGACCCGCATCGGACTGCCCGACGGTGCCGGGCACAGCGGCCGGCTGGACCTGCCCGGCGCGGTCTCCGGAACCCTCGGCCTCACCCTGCTCGTCGTCGGGGTGAGCAGTGGCGGCGCGACCGCCTGGACCGTGCTCTGCGCCGCGGCGCTCTGCCTGGTGCTGTTCGTCGTGCGCGAGCACCGCACCGCCGACCCGGTGCTGCCGCTTCGCCTCTTCCGGCTGGCCCCGGTGCGGTCCGCGAGCCTGGCGGCGTTCCTCCAGTACACGGGCTCGGTCGGGATGCTGTTCTTCGCGCCGCTGTACCTCCAGGGAATGCTGGACTACTCGCCGTTCGAGTCCGGCCTCGCGCTGGTGCCGATGTCCCTGGCCGTGTTCCTCACCGCCAACTTCGCCACCGGCCGCCTGCTGGCCCGGTACACCCCGCGCGTCCTGATGGCCGTGGGCCTGGTGCTGATCGGCGTGGGCACCGGCCTGTGGCTGGCCACCCCGCACTCCGGGGGCTACGTCACGTACGTGCTGCCCGGCCTGGTGCTCAGCGGAATCGGCCAGGGCCTGAACTTCCCCTCGATGACCTCCGCCGCGCTGGGCGGCGTCCCGGCCGAGCAGCAGGGCGTGGCCGGCGCGGTGAACGTGGTGACCCAGCAGATCGGCGCGAGCGTCGGCGTGGCGCTGATGGTCCTGGTCGCCGGGACCCGTGAGGACCGGCTCGGGGGCTACCATCTGGCCTACGTCACCGCCGCCGTCGCGTGCGTCCTCGGCGCCGCGGTCATCGCACTCGGGCGCCAGGACTGAGTCGACCGGACCGAGTTGAAAGGCCGGGTTCCATGACCTCCCTGCTGCTCTCCCGCCGCGACCTCGACTTCCTGCTGTACGAATGGCTGGACGTGACGGCCCTCACCGGGCGGCCGCGGTACGCCGACCACTCGCGGGAGACCTTCGACGCCGCCCTGGACCTCAGCGAGCAGGTCGCCACCCGGCACTTCGCGCCGCACAACAAGCGAAACGACGCCGAGGAGCCGCGCTTCGACGGCGAGCGGGTCCACCTGATCCCGGAGGTCGGGGAGGCGCTCACCGTCTTCGCCGGAACGGGCCTGCTGGGCAGCGCCATGGATCACGAGGTCGGCGGCGCCCAGCTGCCCACGGTCGTGGCCAACGCCTGCTTCGCCTGGTTCCAGGCCGCCAACCCCGGCACCGCGGCGTACCCCTTCCTGACCGCGGGCAACGCCAGCCTGCTGCTGGCGCACGGCAGCCCCGAGCAGATCGACACCTACGTCCGGCCGATGGTGGAGGGCCGGTTCTTCGGCACCATGTGCCTGTCCGAGCCGCAGGCCGGATCCTCGCTCGCCGACCTCCGCACCCGGGCCGAACCGCAGGACGACGGCACGTACCGGCTGTTCGGCAACAAGATGTGGATCTCCGGCGGCGAGCACGAGCTGTCCGAGAACATCGTCCACCTGGTGCTGGCCCGGATACCCGGCGGGCCGCCCGGGGTGAAGGGCCTGTCGCTGTTCATCGTGCCCAAGGTGCTGGTCGGCGCCGACGGCTCGCTCGGCGAGCGCAACGACGTGGTGCTGGCCGGCCTCAACCACAAGATGGGCTTCCGCGGCACCACCAACACCCTGCTCAACTTCGGCGAGGGCAGGCACACGCCGGGCGGCGAGCCCGGAGCGGTCGGGCACCTGGTCGGCGAACCGCACCGCGGCCTGGCGTACATGTTCCACATGATGAACGAGGCCCGGATCGGCGTCGGCCTCGGCGCCACCGCGCTCGGCTACACCGGTTACCTGCACGCCCTCGACTACGCCCGCAGCCGCCCCCAGGGCCGCCCGGTCGCCGCGAAGCCGGCGGGCGGCCCGCAGGTGCCGATCATCGCCCACGCCGACGTCCGCCGCATGCTGCTCGCCCAGAAGTCCTACGCGGAAGGGGCGTTGGCCCTGGTGCTGTACTGCGGCCGGCTCCTCGACGAGGAGCGCACCGGCGCCTCGCCCGAGGACCGGTCCCGCGCCAAGCTGCTGCTGGACGTCCTCACCCCGATCGCCAAGAGCTGGCCGTCCCAGTGGTGCCTGGAGGCCAACAGCCTCGCCATCCAGGTGCACGGCGGCTACGGCTACACCCGTGAGTACAACGTCGAGCAGTTCTACCGCGACAACCGGCTCAACCCCATCCACGAGGGCACCCACGGCATCCACGGCCTGGACCTGCTCGGCCGCAAGGTCGTCATGGACGGCGGCGCGGGCCTTCGACTGCTCGTCGAGACCGTCTCGGCGACCGTCGCCCGCGCCGGGGCCGCCGGCGGTGACGCCGCCGAGTACGCGGCGCGGCTCGACGAAGCCGTCCGGCGCGCCGTTTCGGTCACCGGCCGTCTCTGGGCGACGGGAGACCCGGAAACGGCGCTGGCCAACGCCAGCGTCTACCTCGAAGCGGTCGGCCACACCGTGGTCGCCTGGCTGTGGCTGGAACAGCTCCTCGCCGCCGAGAACGGCCGCGAGCCCGTCCACGAGGGCAAGCGGCACGCCTGCCGCTTCTTCTTCCGCCACGAACTCCCGAG
This sequence comes from Kitasatospora sp. NPDC059648, assembly GCF_042734825.1. Classification (NCBI taxonomy): domain Bacteria; kingdom Bacillati; phylum Actinomycetota; class Actinomycetes; order Kitasatosporales; family Streptomycetaceae; genus Kitasatospora; species Kitasatospora sp. NPDC059648. The sequence continues at coordinate 15,640 of NZ_JBHWDU010000022.1, forward strand.
GACCGGGGCCCAGTTCGACCTGCTGGAGAGCCTGGACCGCACCGCCGTGGAGATCCCCGACGGCGCCTTCTGAGCCGGGCACGCGCTGCGCCCCGTCCAGGGCGAAGCCCGGCGAGCGGGACCCGGCGGCGTGGCGCGCGGCCGGCTGGACCTACCGCTCGCTGGGCCGCCCCTGACCGGGCGACCGCTGCCCTGACGCGGCGGACCGGTGCACGGATCCGGGGCCTTCGCTCCCTAAGCTGGCCCGGTGCACCGGCCGGCATGCGACCCGTCCGCCGCTCGGTGGCCCCGGCGAGAGGTGGGACCGGAACCATGACGACGGCCGTAGTGGTGGGCAGCGGGCCGAACGGGCTCGCCGCCGCGATCCGCCTCGCCCAGGAGGGCGTGCGGGTACGGGTGCTCGAGGCGCGGGGGACGATCGGCGGCGGCACCCGGTCCGGCGAGCGGACGCTGCCCGGGCTGATCCACGACGACTGCTCCGCCTTCCACCCCACCGGCGTCGCCTCGCCGTTCCTGCGCTCGCTGGGCCTGGAGGAGTACGGGCTGCGCTGGCTCTGGGCCGAGGCGGAGCTGGCCCACCCCCTTGACTCGGGCGCCGCCGGGGTGTTGTGGCGCGACGTGGACCGGACGGCCGATCAGCTGCCGTCGGCGGACGGCAGGAGGTGGCGGCGGGTGTTCGGCCGGCTGGCGAGCCGCTTCGACCGGCTCGCGGACGACGTCCTCGGCCCCCTCCTGCACGTGCCCGCCGCGCCGCTCGCCCTGGCCGAGTTCGGCGCCCGGGCCCTGCTGCCCGCCCCGTGGACCGCGAGGCAGTGGAGCGGCGAGCAGGCCCGGGCACTGTTCGGCGGGGCGGCGGCCCACGCGTTCGGCTCGCTCCGCGCACCGTTCGGCAGCGCCATCGGCCTGATGCTGGTCGCCGTCGGCCACGCCCACGGGTGGCCCGTGGCGGAGGGCGGCTCGCAGGCGGTCACCACCGCGATGGCGCGACTGCTGGAGCGGCTCGGCGGCGCCGTCGAGACCGGGGTGGAGGTCCTCGACCTCGACCAGCTGGACCGGCCCGATCTCGTCCTGCTGGACACCGGCCCGCACGCCGCCGCCCGGATCCTGGGCGACCGCCTCCCGCCCCGGACGGCCCGGGCCTACCGGCGCTACCGGTACGGCCCCGCGGCCTTCAAGGTGGACCTGGCGGTCGAGGGCGGCATCCCGTGGACCGACGAGCACTGCCGGGCGGCCGGCACCGTCCACCTCGGCGGCACCTTCGAGGAGGTCGTCGCCGCCGAGGAGGCGACCTCCCGCGGCCGGATGCCCCGCCGCCCCTTCGTGCTGGTCGGCCAGCAGTACCTGGCCGACCCGTCCCGCTCGGCCGGGGACCTCCATCCGGTCTACGCCTACGCCCACGTCCCGCACGGCTACCGGGGCGACGCGACCGAGCCGGTCCTGGACCAGATCGAGCGGTTCGCCCCCGGCTTCCGGCCGCGGATCCGCGCCCGGCACGTCCGTACCGTGGCCCGGCTGCGCTCGGACAACCCCAACCACGTCGGCGGCGACATCACCGGCGGAGCCAACACCGCCCGCCAGCTCGTCCTGCGCCCCCGCCCCGCCCTCGACCCCTACGCCACCGGCGTGCCCGGCGTCTACCTGTGCTCCGCCGCCACCCCACCGGGTGCCGGGGTGCACGGGATGGCCGGCTTCCACGCGGCGCAGTCGGCCCTGCGGCACCTGGCGCGGCAGTGACCCCGACCGGGGGCGGCACCGACCCGGCGGGCTGCCGGGGGGCGGCCCGCGCCGCCACCGGCAGCGGCCGCAGGGGCGCACGCACCGCCGGGTGGTCGGCCGGCGGGCTGAGGAGGCCCCGGCACCCGCCCCACCCGGCGAAGTGCAGCCGGCTACTTGAGGGGCGCCTGCGGCAGCGTGCCGGGGCAGAGGCGGCGCGGCTGCCCGTCGCCCTTGAGCTTCGCGTCCACGCAGCCGCCCGGCAGGGCACCGGGGCCGTAGGTGCTGGTGCCGAAGTTGGCGGTGACCTGGAGGACGCCGTCGCCGAAGCTGGTCCGCTGCACCTGGTGGTCCGCGCTCAGGTAGCTGAAGCCGGTCATCGGCTGGGTGCCGGCGGCCTCGTGCAGCGGCGCGAAGTACTTCTGGAGCGCGGCGAGTTGCTTGCCGTCAGTGTCGAGGGTCGGGCCGTTGAGGGCCAGGTTCAGCGGGGTGTTCTGGAGGATCGCCTGCAACGCCCGGGTGGTCTCCAGTGCCGGGAGCTTGGTGTAGGACAGCTCCCAGCGGTCGAGGTTGACCTGGGAGTCGTGCAACGCGGTCTCCAGCAACGGGATCCGGTACGCCGGGTCGAACATGGCCTTGGTCAGGTCATCCGGAAGGGTGACCGGCTTGAAGAAGACGCCCGGTGCGGTGGCCGGCGCGTAGCCGCCCCAGACCTCCTTGTTCCTCTCCAGCGGCCACAGCCCGTCCGCCGGCGGGGTCAGCGAACCGTGGCTGAAGTCGATGACCGGGCCGGCCCAGCCGTGTGCGGACTCGGATCCGAGCACCAGCTTGTCGGGGCCGGACAGCCGGCGCATCCGAGCGATCCGGTTGGCCTTGTCCTGCTGCTGGTTCATCGGGTGGTCGGCGCTGAAGTCGTCGTACAGCTCGCCGGCCGCGTCCACGTCCAGGAAGTAGCTGTTCGACCCGTTGGCGGTCATCTGCCTGGTGCGCTGGGCGAGGAACTCGTCGTGCCGCGCGAATGCCTGCGAACTGAGGTAGCAGCCGCGGTCGTGGAAGCCCGCGAGTACGGAGCCGTCCTGCTGGTGGACGCAGTAGTCCGGGTAGACCGGGGCCGGCCAGGCGGAGGTGGGGGCATCGGCGGTGGCCGGGTCCTGCCCGTTGGCGAACGAGTCGTACGGGCCGACCAGGTAGCCCGCCTGCTTCGCGGCGGTCACCGCCTGTGCGTCCATCGGGTGGTCGTCCGCGTCGTAGCCGAGCCAGAGCCGGGACAGGCCGAGCGCCTGCATCTGATGGACGCCCTGCGCGGTGCGGGCGCTGCCCCAGGTGTAGGCGTGGAAGGCGCCGAGCAGCTTGCCCACCTCGGGGTTGGCGGCGATCTTGCTGGCCAGCGTGACCAGTTGGCCGTTGTCGCCGAGCCAGCGGCGGTAGTCCTGCGCCGGCGCGACGGGAGAGGGAGTGGTGAGGGCGAAGGTGACCGTGTAGTCCCGGGTGCCCGCCCGCTGGGAGAACGTGTGCACGGCGGTGCCGTGCAGGCGGCCGTCCTGGGAGCTGAGGCCGAGTGAGGTGCCGATCGGCTGCGGCACCAGGTAGCTGACGCCCGCTCCGGCCAGCGTGTAGCCCCACAGCGGCATGCTCAGGTCGGCTTCGAGGTCGTAGCGGGCGCCGGCCACGCCGTTCCCGGTCGAGTTCCAGAACGGGTCGGAGACCGGGATGCCCAGCCCCTCGCCGCGCGGCAGCTGTATCTGAGTGGCGGACGGCTCGGTGCCGGTGACCGGCCAGGACAGCGCGGCGCCGTCCTGCTCGCTGTGCACGGTGACCTGCAGCCGACCGCGCACCGCGGCCGCCGTGACGCTCAGGCCGTGTGCCGGCAGCGTCCAACTCGCGGCGCTGCCCTTGACGGTGACCGGGCCGGGCGCGCCCAGCGGCTGCGCCGCGGGCGCGGATAGGGTCAGGGTCCGACGGTCGCGGCCTCGCGCGGTGACGGCCAGCGAGTCGGTCTGAAGCTGCGCGACGCCGCCCTCCACCGGGATGTCCAGGACGTTGCCGTGCAGTCGGACCGAGAGGTCGGCGGGCGCTGGGCCGACCGGGTGGGTGGTCGCCCCGTGGGCGGCCGACCAGCTCGCGCTGACGAGAGTGGCGGCGCTCATCAGCGCGAGTGCTGCCACCGTCGCGCTGCGGCGGCGGGTGCGTCGAGGGCGCTGCGGAGAGGGCGGGAGGGGCGGCGGGGTCGAGCTCACGGTCGTCATGCCGTGAAAGGGTGTCGGCGGGTCATAAGAACACCTCTTATGAAGCGTCAGCGGAGCGGTGCCACGAGCCTCCGACAGCGCGTCGACCACCCGGCGGAACGGGTTCAGCCGGCAGTGCGAGCCGGAACAGCGCGCCGCCGTCCGGCGCGTTCTCGGCGGTGAGGGTGGCGCCGTGGGCGCGGGCGATCTGCCGGGCCATCGCGAGTCCGAGGCCGGAGCCCGGTAGCGCTCGCGCGGCAGAGGCGCGGTAGAAGCGGTCGAAGACGTACGGCAGGTCCTCCGGTGCGATGCCGGGGCCGTGGTCGCGCACGGTCAGCTCCAGGCCGGCCGTGAGCCGCACCTCGACCGTGCCGCCAGCCGGGCTGAACTTGGCCGCGTTGTCCAGCAGGTTGGACAGCAGCCGGGCGAGCCGGGCCGGCACGCCCGGGACGGTGCGCTCCCCGGCGGTGTCCACCAGGGTGAAGCCGATCGCGGGCCAGTGCTCGCGGGCGGCGTTCACGCAGCGCGCGACCAGCGGGCCCATCCGGACCTCTTCGAGCAGCGGCTGCGGCTCCTCGTCGCGGGCCAGCTCGATCAGGTCGTTGACCATGCCGGTCACCTCCCGCAGCTGGCGGCCCAGCGCGGCGGCCGCCCGAGCACGCTGTTCGTCGGTCAACCGGTCCGCCCGGGTGAGGAGTTCGGCGTTGGTGCGCAGCGCCGTCAGAGGGGTGCGCAGCTCGTGCGAGGCGTCCGCGACCAGCCGGCGCTGGGCGGACACGGACTGTTCCAGCTCGCCCAGCATGGTGTTGAAGCTGGCGGCCAGTCTGGTCAGTTCGTCCTCCCGGCGGCCGGGCGGCAGCTCGATGCGCAGGCCGGCGTCGCGGGTGTCGGCGATCCGTTCGGCGGTCCTGGTCAGCCGGGTGACCGGGGCCAGTCCGGTGCGGGCGACGGTGTGGCCGAGCACGGCGGCCAGCAGGACCCCGACCGCGGCGACGGCCGCCATCAGCTCGCCGGCCTGCCGTACGCCCTCCTGCACGGTGTCGGCGCGTAGCGCCACCTGGACGGCCTGGCGGGTGCCGGCGGGGGTGGCGGTCATCGGGGTGGTGAGCATCCGGGCCGGGTGTCCGCCGATGGCGACGTCGGTGAAGTAGCCGTCGCGTTGGCGGGCCGCGACCTGGCGGGTGGTCGGGGTGACCGGCAGCAGGTACGGCTGGGCCGGGTCCCTGGCCGGGTCGGCGGGCACGATCTGGGCGCACGCGGGGGCGGCCAGGTAGCCGCACTCGCCGTAGACGACCTGGGGGCCCTGTCCGCGGTGCTGCTGCTGGAGCAGGGTGGCCTGCTGGGTGAGGTGCAGATCGAGCTGGTGTTCGAGCTCGTAGCGGACGACGGTGAAGGCCGCCGCGCTGACGCCGACGGCGACCAGCGCGACCGCGGCCGTGCAGGCCAGCGCCAGCCGGGTGCGCAGCGGACGGCGCCGGCGCCAGCGGGCGTGCTCCTTCACCGCTCCTCCAGCCGGTAGCCCACCCCGTGCACGGTGTGCAGCAGCCGCGGTTCGCCGCCGGCCTCCAGCTTTCGGCGCAGGTAACCGATGTACACCGCCAGCGAGTTGGAGTCGGGGCCGAAGTCCGATCCCCATACCCGTTCCATGATCATTTCGCGCGGCAGCACCTGGCCGGGATGGCGCAGCAGGACCTCCAGCAGCGCGAACTCGGTGCGGGAGAAGTCCAGTGGGCGGCCGTCACGGCTGCCGGTGCGGGTGATCGGGTCGACCACGAGGTCGGCGTACCGGTACTCGGTCTCCTCGACGGCCGGCGCACTTCGGCGCAGCAGCGCGCGCAGCCGGGCGGTCAGCTCGTCCAGCGCGAAGGGCTTCACCAGGTAGTCGTCGGCGCCCGCGTCCAGGCCGTCGACCCGCTCGCTCACCGAGTCGCGGGCGGTCAGCACCAGGATCGGGATGCGGTCACCCAGGGCCCGCAGCCGACGGCAGACCGCCAGGCCGTCGAGCGCGGGCATCATCAGGTCGAGCACCATGGCGTCGGGCTGCCAGCGGGTCACCTCGCCGAGAGCCGCCAGCCCGTCGGCGGCGCCGCGCACCTGGTAACCCTCGACCGCCAGCCCGTCCTCGACGGCGGCGCGCACCTCCGGGTCGTCGTCCACGACCAGTACCCTCTGCCCGTTGCTCATGCGGACAACCCTCTCAAACCGACTCTGAGAACTCTCTTACATCGGCTCGCCAGGCTGCCTGGCACATCTACCCGGGCCTGGCGCTGGCCGAGGCCCTGCGCAGAGCCGATCCGCGAGTGGTGATCTCGTTCGCGGGGACCGAGCGCGGCCTGCGCCGCACCTCCGAGCGGGTCGCCGAGCACCTGCACCTGTTCGCCTCCGAGCGCTACCGGGTCTGACGCGGGGGCGGGGCGGGCTGTCGGACCAGCGGTGGGTGGACGCCCCCGAACCGGTCCGACGGCCCGCGCCGCCCCGGGCACGGCGGTACTACCGAGCCGCCGCCGTGCGCCCGGCGGCCGGGACCGCACCCTCGCGGTCCCGGCCGGGCAGGGCCCGCAGGATCGCCTCGACGCTCTGCTTGGCGTCGCCGAAGAGCATGCCGGTGTTGTCCCGGAAGAACAGCGGGTTCTGAACCCCCGCGTAGCCGGAGGCCATCGAGCGCTTGAAGACGACCACCTGCTCGGCCTCCCACACCCGCAGGACCGGCATCCCGGCGATCGGGCTGCCCGGGTCCTCGGTGGCGGCCGGGTTGACGGTGTCGTTGGCGCCTATGACCAGGACGACCGAGGTCGCGGCGAAGTCGTCGTTGATCTCGTCCATCTCCAGGACGATGTCGTAGGGCACCTTCGCCTCGGCCAGCAGCACGTTCATGTGCCCGGGCAGGCGCCCGGCGACGGGATGCACCCCGAAGCGGACCTCGACCCCGCGCTCGCGCAGCCGCTGCGTCAACTCGGCCACCGGGTGCTGGGCCTGGGCCACGGCCATGCCGTAGCCGGGAGTGATCACCACCGATCGCGCCTGGTCGAGCAGCCCTGCGACCTCCTCGGCGTGGACCTCGCGGTGCTCGCCCTGCTCCTCGTCCCCGCCGGACGGCGCCTCGATGCCGAAGCCTCCGGCGATCACGGACAGGAAGGAGCGGTTCATGGCCTTGCACATGATGTACGAGAGGTAGGCACCGGAGGAGCCGACCAGCGCCCCGGTGACGATGAGCAGGTTGTTGTCGAGCAGGAACCCCGAGGCGGCCGCGGCCCAGCCCGAGTAGCTGTTCAGCATGGAGACGACCACGGGCATGTCGCCGCCGCCGATCGAGGCGACCAGGTGCCAGCCCAGGGCGAGCGCCAGCACGGTGACCGCGACCATCAGGGCCGGGCCCGGGCTGGCGGTGAACCAGACCGTCAGGACCGCGAAGGCGGCCAGCGCGCCCAGGTTGAGGGCGTTCTTCCCGGGCAGCGTCAGCGGCCGCGAGGCGATCCGGGCGGAGAGCTTCAGGAAGGCCACGACGGAGCCGGTGAAGGTGACCGCTCCGATGAACACGCCGATGAAGACCTCGGCGTGGTGGATGCCGAGCAGCTCACCGGCGATCCGGGTCCGGCCGGACCCGTGGGCCTCGACCTCCAGGTAGCTGTTCCAGCCGACCAGGACGGCGGCGAGACCGACGAAGCTGTGCAGCACGGCGATCAGTTCGGGCATCTGCGTCATCTCGACCCGTCGCGCCCGCCACAGTCCGGCCGCACCGCCCAGCGCCATCGCGACCACGATCAGTGCGACCGCGCCGGCGGTGATGCTCTGCGCCGCCGCCACGACGGTGGCGACCAGCGCGAGGGCCATGCCGGCGATGCCGTACACGACACCGGCCCGCGAGGTCCGGTGCTGGGAGAGCCCGGCGAGGCTGAGGATGAACAGCAGCGCGGCGACCAGGTCCGCGGCGTGCGAGGCCGTCGTGGAAGTCATCGGGCTCAACGCCTTTCGGGGGAGGTCGAGAACATCGACAGCATGCGGCGGGTGACGGCGAAGCCGCCGAGGATGTTCACGCTGGTCAACATCACGGCGATGAAGGACAGCACGGTGACGACGCGGTTCTCGTGGCCGATCTGCAGCAGGGCCCCGATCACCACGATCCCGGAGATCGCGTTGGTCACCGACATCAGCGGGGTGTGCAGGGCGTGGTGCACCTTGCCGATGACGTAGTACCCGATGACCACGGCGAGCGCGAACACCGTGAGGTTCTGGGCGAGTTGGGCCGGAGCGAAGGCGGTCACCAGGAAGGCCGCGAGCATTCCCGCGCCGATCAGGCCGAAGCGCGCCGCGGGCCCGAGGCGGGGCCGTCCCGGTTCCACGGCGCCGGACGCCGGTGCGGCGGGCTGCGCGGCCGGAGCGGCCGACACCGCCACCGGCGGCGGCGGCCAGGTGATCTCGCCGTCGCGGACGACCGTCACGGCCCGCTGGATCACGTCGTCGAAGTCGAGGGCCAACCGGCCGTCCCGCTCGGGCGTCAGCAGCTTCAACAGGTTGACCAGGTTGGTGCCGAACAACTGCGAGGCCTGTGCGGGCAGCCGGGCCGCCAGGTCGGTGTACCCGATGATGGTGACGCCGTTGTCGGTGACCACCGCCCGGCCCGCCACGGTGCCCTCGACGTTCCCGCCCTGCGCGGCGGCCATGTCGACGATGACGCTGCCGGGCCGCATCGCCGCCACGTCCCCGGCCGTGACCAGCCGCGGGGCCGGGCGGCCGGGGATCAGCGCGGTCGTGACGATGATGTCCACGTCCTGCGCCTGCTCGTGGTACAGCGCCGCGGCGGCGCGGTCGTACTCGGCGGAGGTCGCCTTGGCGTACCCGTCGGTGCTCGCCTCCTGGGCGACCTCCACGGCCAGGTACTCACCGCCCAACGACTTCACCTGGTCGGCCACTTCGGGACGCGGGTCGGTCGCTCGGACGATCGCGCCCAGGCTGGACGCGGCACCGATGGCGGCCAGGCCGGCCACGCCGGCACCCGCCACGAGGACCTTCGCCGGCGGGACCTTGCCCGCGGCGGTGACCTGGCCGGTGAAGAAGCGCCCGAACACGTGGGCCGCCTCGATGACCGCCCGGTACCCGGCGATGTTGGCCATCGAGCTGAGCACGTCCATCGACTGCGCGCGGGAGATCCGCGGGACGGCGTCCAGCGCCAGCGCGGTGACGCCGCGGGCGGAGAGCGCCTTGAGCAGCTCGGGGTGCTGTGCGGGGGCGAGCAGGCCGACCAGGGCGGCGCCCTCGCGCAGCCGGGCGACCTCGTCGTCCGTCGGGGCGTTGACCTTCAGGACCAGCTCCGCCGCCCAGGCGTCGCCGATGCGCGCTCCGGCCTCGGCGTAGGCGGCGTCGGTGAAGCCGGAGGCGGCACCGGCCTCCGGCTCGACGACGACGTCGTAGCCGAGGCCGAGCAACTGCCGCACGGTCGCCGGTGTCGCCGCGACGCGGGTCTCCCCGCCGGACGACTCGGCGACCACGCCGACGGACTGGGGTGGGGACTGGGTCGGGACAAGTGCAGACATGTCTGGTGTCTCTCCCGTCGGAAGCATCTGCTGACCGGGGGGTGCGCGGTCGGGGGAGGATCCCCGACCGTTGGTCGAAGGAACGTACTCCTACCCAGTCCGAGAACCGATGGCGCGAACCAGTGATGAGCCTCACTCACCCGCACGGAGGATGGCCGAACGTGACCGGGGGCGCCGTCGCCGCCCGAACGGCGGTACGTCCCCTCGGGCCGGCCGCCCGTCGGCCGCCCTCACCGGTGCGGTCGGCGGCTCCTCGGCATCGCCACCTTCACCCAGGCGGCCTCCTGCTACTGCGTCCCGGAGGTGTCGCGGGGCGGCGGGGGGTCACCGCGCCGGACTACCGCCGACCTGCCAGTCCCTCGGTGTCATGCCGTAGGCCGCACGGAAGGCTCGGCTGAAGTGGCTGGAGTTGGCGAAGCCCCAGCGGCGGGCGATGCCCGCCACCCCGAGTTCCGAGGCGACCGGGCGGAGGAGGTCCCGGCTGCACCGATCCAGCCGCTGGGTCCGGATCCACCCGCCGACCGTGGTGCCCTCCAGCTGGAAGAGCTTGTGGAGGAAGCGGACGGACATGAAGTTCGCCTCCGCGATCGTCGAGGGCGACAGGTCCGGATCGCGGAGGTTGCGCAGGATGTGCTCCTTGACCCGCTCCAGCGAGGCCGCGCTCCGCGAGGCCTGCGGCCGGGAGTGTCCGGACCGGTCGTCGACCAGCAGCGCCAGCAGATCGAGCGCGGTGGCTGCGGCGCGACGGCCGACGGCCTCGTCCAGGACCTCCGCCTCGCGCGCCATCCGCGAGAGGTAGGTCGCCACCAGTGCGGCGCTGCCCTCGGTCCCGCTGAACGAGGTCGCGGTCAGCGCCCGCAGGTCCCGCTCCGAGACGTCCAACTCCGCGCGGGGGAAGTGGAAGGACGTGAAGACGAACCCCTCCTCGATCTTCTTCCGGAAGACCCGGGAGGTGTCGGTGATGGAGAACTCGCCCGGCCGGATGACCGACTCCCTGCCGTCCTGCTCCTTGAGCGCGGTGCCGCGTTCCTGCAGGCTGAGGATCAGCGACGGGGGGCCGCCGGCGGCGATCATGCGTCGGCTGCGCGTCACCACCTGCGGCCCTGCCTGGACCCTTGATATCCGCACGGAGCCGAGCTGGTGGCCGATGATCGCCCCGGGCGACGGCACCTCCTCCAGGAGGTCCACGGCCATCGGTACGAAGGCGTGGGACACCGCCTCGTGCCAGCTCTCCGCCCGGTCGGAGGCGGAGAGTCGTGCGGTGGAGAGAGATGCGCGCACCGGGTTCCTCTCGGGTCGGTCGGCCGGCGGTGGTCCCGTCCACCGCTGTGCCTTCGAACCACCATGCCAACGGGCCCGGGGCGGGACATCGCGTGAACCTACTAGATCGAAGGTGACCCCTCACTTGACGGCCGCACCGGCGGCGGCGGTGGTGACGTGGCGCTGGGCGACGACGAGCAGGACGGCGGCGGGCACGGACGTCAGGACGGCGGCGGCCATCACGGCGTTCCACTGGGTGGTGTAGGCGCCCAGGTACCGGTAGACGCCCAGGGTGACCGGCCGGACGGTGTCCGTGGTGGTCAGGGTGAGGGCGAAGAGGAAGTCGCTCCAGGCGAAGAGGAAGGTGAAGACGCCGGCCGTGATCAATGCGTTCCGGCTCAGCGGGAGCACCACGGAACGGAGGACGCGCAGTCGGCCCGCGCCGTCCACCCGCGCGGCCTCGATGATCTCCTCGGGGATGCCCCGCACGGACGAGTGCAGGATGAGGATCGCGAAGGGGACGCCGGCGGTGGAGTCGGCGAGGACCAGCCCGAGGTGGGAGTCGAGCAGCCCCAGGTCGTTGTAGGCGCCGTAGAGCGCGTTGGCCACCACGATGCTCGGCACGGTCTGGGTGGCCAGGATGCCGAGGAGCACGACCTTCGTGCCGCGCAGGTGGAACCGGGCCAGCGCGTGGGCCGCCGGTGCGGCGAGTGCCAGGCTGAGCAGCGCGCTGCCGAGGGCCACCACGAGGCTGGTGACGAGGTTGCACCCCTGGTCGCGCAGGGCGGTGGCGTATCCGCTGAGGTCCGGGTGGAACGGGAACCACTCTCCGCGCAGGGTGTTGCCGGCCGGCTGGAGGGAGGCGTTCACCATCCAGTAGACGGGGAAGAGCATCAGCGCGAGCAGGACGATTCCGACGAGGGTGGACAGCCGGCCACCGCGGCCGGGCGGGCGTTTCACGGGATCGCCTCTCAGACGGCGGGTACACGGGTGGGCGGGCACAACGTGGGCGGAAAGACGGACGGTCAGACGGTCCGGCCGCGTCGGTCGACGCGCAGGTGGAGGACGGCGAACACCAGCGACAGGACGATGAGCAGATTGCCCATCGCGGCGCCGCGCCCGAAGTCGAACTGTCGGAAGGACAGTTCGTAGGACTGGGTGGCCATGGTCTCGGTCGCGCCGGCCGGTCCGCCGCCCGTGACCACCAGGATGACGTCCAGCACCTTGACGGTGTAGACGGCCCCCAGCACGAGCACCACGCGCACCGCCGGCCGCAGCAGCGGCCAGGTGATGTGGCGGAACGAGGCCAGCGGGCCGGCGCCGTCCAGCTCCGCCGCCTCGTACAGCTGCGGGGGGATGTCCTGCAGACCGCCGTACAGGACCGCGGTGTTGAACGGAACGCCGACCCAGACGTTGACCAGGACCACCGACAGCAGAGCCTGGGACGTGCCGGTGAGCCAGGGAACGCCGGACGACGTGAGGTGGAGGCCGCGCAGCACCGTGTTGACGACGCCGGTGTCGGGGTCGAGCATCCACCTCCAGGTGGTCCCGGTGGCGACCAGTGGCAGCAGCCACGGCACCAGCAGGAGTGACCGCAGCACGCCGCTGAGCGGGAACCGGCGTCGGAAGAACAGGGCGAAGGCCAGGCCGAGGACGAACTGCCCCAGGACCGAGCCGAACGTGAACACGGCCGTGGTCAGCAGGGTCCGGGGGAAGGCGGAGGACGAGAGGACCGCCGCGTAGTTCCGCAGGCCCACGAACGGGGCGTCACCGGTGTAGAAGGACGTGACGGTGTACTGCCGGAAGCTCGTCACGACGTTGTCGACGACCGGGTAGCCGAAGAACAGCAGCAGGTACGCCGCGGCGGGCGCGACGAACAGCCACCGGGCCCATCGCTCCCACTGCCGGACCGGCGACGGGTCAGTGGCCTGTGGCGGTCTGCTGCGCATGGCTGAGGGCTTCCTCCGGCGTCTGCTCACCCGTCAGCGCGGACTGGATCGCGGTGTAGATCCCCGTCGCCGCTGCCGGCCACTCGACGCCGAGCTCGGCGGTACGGGCGCGCGCCACCGTCACGCTCCGGGCGAAGGCGGCCGTCGACGGGTTCTCCTCGGCCTGCTGGGCGGCCACCGCGGTGCGGGAGGGCACGGTGCGGTGCTCCCGGGCCAGGGTGAGCATGTTCGCGGGGGAGTTCAGGCAGGCGAGGACCTGGGCGGCCTTCTGCCGCCGGGCTTCGGAAGGGCTCTGCGGGACGGTCCACACCTCGCCGCCGAGCGGGGTGACGGGGGTCTGTCCCAGCCGGGGCACGGGCACCGGCGCCACTCCCCAGTACAGGTTCGCGTCCTGCTCCAGGGCCGGGATGCGCCAGGGGCCGTTGATCATCATGGCCGTCCGCCCGGCGACGAACTGGTCGTGGACATCGGCCTGGGTCCAGTTCAGCACCGACTTCGACATGGAGCCGCTGTTCACCAGGTCGACCCAGAGCCGGAGCGCCTCCGCGGCCCGGGGGGTGTCCAACTGCCGTTCGTCCCCGCCGTTGGACCAGAGGAAGGGCAGGAACTGCCAGGTGCCCTCGAAGGTGGCGGTCGCGTCGACCGCCATGCCGTAGCGCCCGGGGCGGGTCAACGCGGCCGAGGCCGCCTTCAGTTCGTCCCAGGTCCTCGGGACGGCGACGCCGGCCTCGGCGAGCATGTCCTTGTTGTAGACCAGGGCGACGGTGCTGACGTTGGGGGCCAGCCCGTACAGCCTGCCCTGGTAGGTGCCCGCCGACACGATGCCCGGGGCGAAGCCGTCGGCGTCGATGCCGTAGCCGTCCAGCGGGGTCAGGGCGCCGGTCCGGGCGATCTGCTGCAGGTCGGGGTTGTCGAGCATCAGCAGATCGGGGAGGGTCCGCGAGGACGCCTGCTGCAGGACCTTGGGGATCAGGGAGGCCCCCGGGACGCTCGTCTGCTCCACCCGTACCCCGACCGTCCGGCCGCACGCGGTGAGCAGGTCGCCCCACTGGGTGTGTTCGGCCCGGTCGGTGTAGTAGTCGAGCGCGGTGATGGCGGTGACTTCGCCCTCGGCCCGCCCGGAACCGGTGCGGTGGCCGCACCCGGTGGCGGCCGGCACCAGCAGGAGGAGCCCGGTCAGGAGGGCGGCGATCCGCCGAGCCGACGATCTGGCCGGTGAGATCATGCAGGTGCCTTTGCCGGGTGTCTGGAGGTCGGGTCCTGTTGGACTCTTCCGTTCGAACGCACATTAAACACCCCCCGGAGTACCCAGGGCGTGCCCGGTGGCCTCCCGGATCATCGCCACCACGGCTTCCGGCCGCGACAGCGGGACGGCGTGCGAGGCGTCCAGCACGTACTCGGTGGCCGCCATGCGTTGGGCCATGAAGCGCTGGGCGGCGGGGTTGAGCATCCGGTCGGCGGTCGCGATGGCGTACCAGGACGGCTTGTCCGCCCAGGCCGGCGAGCCCGATCTGTCGGTCAGCGCGCCGCGGGCCACGGGGCGTTGTGCCGCGGCCAGCGCCTGTCCGGCCGCGGGCGACAGGTCGTCGGCGTACAGCTGCCGGAACCGCTCCGCGCGGATGTACACCTCGACGTCGGGGCCGGAGGAGAGGGCCGTGGTGGCGGTGGCGTCGGCCAGCGGGGAGGGGGCGAAGCGGTCGGTGATGTCCAGCACGCACTCTCCGGCGTCGAGGCCGAACGCGGCGACGTAGCACAGGGCCGCCACCTGGTCGGCGTCCTCGGCCACCTGGGTGATCACCGCGCCGCCGTAGCCGTGGCCGACCAGGACGACGGGGGAGCCGAGCCCGCGCACCAGGCCGCGGACGCACGCGGCGTCGTGCTCCAGGCCGCGCAACGGGTTCGAGGGGGCGTGCACCGTCAAACCGGCGGCGCGCAGCGGGCCGATGACCGCCGACCAGGACGAGGCGTCGGTGAACGCCCCGTGCACCAGGACGACGGTCGGTGAAGCGGGGGTGGCGCTGTGCATGCCGGTGTCCTCTGACTGGACGGCGGAGCGGGACGGGGCGAGGTCCCCACCATGCGGGTCCGGCCGTGGCGGGGCATCGCGTGAACGTACCAAAGGGCGCGCCGAGCGCCGGCGGGCCGTCGGGCGGCCGAGCACGAGCTGCCCGACGGCACCGGGCGATGACCGGGACGGCCTGTGCACTCCCGGGCACACGGGGGTGCGCCGTCGGGCAAGCCGGGCGGCACGGCGGCTCCTACCCTCGTGCCGCAAGCGGCCTGACCGACCATCGCCTGGCCGCCAACGTGGAGAACCAGTGGGGGGCCATCAGCCGGTTCATCAACGCGCGCGCCAACCCGTCCGGCCAGAGCGTCAACGTCATGGGCCACAACGTGACCACCATCGCCGCAGTGCTCTACTGCATCGGGTTCATCGAGGCCAACGGCGGCATCCTGCACAGCAGGTCCTGAATCAGCGCGAGGCGGCCCGCCCGCGCCCACCGGTGGGCCGCCCCTGCTGTCCGCAGCACCACCGGGCACGTGGCTCCGGAGCCGATCGGTCACCCGCCGCCCTCCCGGGCCTCGGGAAGGGCGGCGACCAGGTTGGCGAGTTGGACCCGGGATCCTATCGACAGCTTGCGGAACACGGACGTCAGATGGGTGTTGACGGTGTGCGGGGACACCACGAGCACGTCGGCGGCCGACCGGTTGGTGTGGCCCTGGGCGATGAGGCGGGCGACCTTCTCCTCCGAGGTGGTGAGGGCGCCCCAGCCCTGGACAGGTCGCCGTACGGTGGCCGCCCTGCGGCCTTCGCCTCCGGCACCCACCACGGCGCGCTGGACCTGCGCCGCCGCGGCGTGGGCGCCCGACTCGGCGAACGTGTCCCGCGCGTGCGTCAGCGCGGCCACCGCCGGGCTCCGCCGCCCAGCGGCCAGCAGGGCCAGGCCGAGATCGGCGTGGGCGGCGGCCCGGGTCAGCGGGCGGGGGCTCGCTCCGAGCAGTTCCACGGCGTGTTCGAGCACGGCGGGGTCGTTCCGTACGAGCCCGCGGGCCTGCGCCGCGATGCCGGCGGCGGTCGGCACGGACGGGTTGCGTCCGGCATGGGCCTCGGCCTGCGCGGCCAGGTCCTCGGCGAGCCGCTGGTCCCCGCCGCGCAGGGACATCCGGACCGCCGCGTCGACCCAGTCGCGCAGCAGCCGCCACCGCATGAAGGGCCCTTGCCGCTGCACCTGGCGGATCCGGTCGACGGCGAGTCCGACGTCCCCGTCGGCCTCGGCGTGGACGGCCTCCAGGAAGCGCACCGCGGCCGTGTTGCCCGGGTTGGGTTTGACGGCCAGTCCCTCCCGGGCGGCGAGCAGGTGCTCCCGGGCCGCCTCCCGGTCGCCGCGCAGCAGGGCGATCCGGGAGCGGATCACCCGGCCGTTCACCTGCTGGACGGGCACCCGCACCTCGTCCTCCAGGCGTTCCATGGTCACGAAGTCGGCCTCGGCGTCGTCGAGCCGGCCGAGCCCGAGGTCGTGCTGACCCTGGGCCCACTGCAGCATGGCCTGACGCACCGCACCGCCCCGGTCAGCCGCCCGGAGGAGCAGGCGCCCACCCGAGGTGAAGTCGTCCACGTGCACGTGCGCGACGACCTCCTCGGGGAGGAAGGCGGAGTCGATGGTGCTGAGCGCGGCGAAGCGCCGCAGCGCGACCGCGTTCTCCCCCGCGTTCAGCGCGGTCTCGCCCAGCCCGGACAGGGCCAGCACGTGGGCCTCCCGGTCACCGATCGCGGTGGCGGTCCGCAGCGCGGCCTCGCCAGCCTCCCGCGCCGAGGCCAGGTCACCTCCCCGGGACAGGGCCAGGGCGCGCAGGGCGGCCAGCCGGGCGCAGATCTCCGGGGCGGAGCCGCCGGCGGCGAGCGCGGCCTCGGTCCGGCGGCGCAGTTCCTCGGCGAGATCCATGGTCCACAATGCGCCGCCCAGGGCGGACTGGAGCCGGCCGAAGACCTCCAGCGGCGGGCGGTCGGCCAACAGCCGGTCGCCGGTCTCCAGCGCCTCGCGGTTGCGGCCGGCCCGGGTCAGGCAGAGGATCGTCTGCTCGCCCACCTCGAACCTCAACCTGCCGGATGCCGGCGACAGTTCGAGGGCCCGCAGCATCAGGTCGGCTGCCGGGCCGGGGGTGACCGCCAGCAGGTCGTCGGCCGCTCGCCGCAGCAGCGCCACGGCCTCCTCGTCCCCGGGCACGGCGCCCCGGAGGATGTGCGGCACCGCGTCGATCGGCTTCCGGCCGACGCTGACCAGGCGGCGGGCGGCCTCGCGGTGCAGGGCCTTCCGGGCCGACGGCGGGATGTCGGCGTAGACCGCCTGGCGCAGCAGATCGTGCCGGAAGACCAGGTGGTCGCCGTCGTCGTTCAGGAGCCCGGCGCACACCGCCTCTTCGAGCGCGGGGAGCAGCGTGGAAGCCGGGCGGTCGCAGAGCGCGGCGGCGTCCTCGAAGCCGAACCGGCGGCCCAGCACCGCGCCCATCTGGAGGAAGCGCAGCGTGCCGGGCTGCAGGGACCGGAGCCTGCCGCGCACGCCCACCACGAGCCGGGAGGGCATGACGTCCTCGGAGGCGTCGGCGGTCCGCAGTCCGGACAGCATCTCGACCGCCAGGAACGGGTTCCCCCCGGCGCCGTCGAGCAGGTCCCGCACCCATCCGTCGACCGCCGGACCGAGCGTGTCGTCGGCCAGTTGACCGATGGCCGCTCCGGACAGGGGGCCCAGCGACACCGTGACCGTCGGAAGGCCGCTGGCGGCCGCCACGATCTCCTCGGCCGGGCCGGCGGGCTCCCGGCGCCCGGTCAGCATCCAGAGGACCGGCGAGGTCCGCAGGCGGGTCGGCAACTGCTGCAGGGCGAACCGGCTCAGCGCGTCGGCCCACTGCACGTCGTCCAGGCCGATCAGCACCGGCGCGTCGGCGGCCCTGGCTTCGATCGCCTCCGCCAAACGCTCCACCAGCCAGATCCGCTGGTCGTGGTTGCGGGCGAGATCGGCGAGGTCGTTGCAGGACAGCAGCGGCCGGTCGCCGTGCAGGACGCTGGCGGCCAACGACGAGAGCGGCACGATGTGGTGCAGCTCATCGGCCTTGCCCAGGCCCACCGAGAACCCAGCCGCGGCGGCCCGGTCGGCGGCCTCGGCGAGCAGGGTGGTCTTGCCGATGCCCGGCTCCCCCTGGATCAGGGCCAGTCCGCCACTCCCGGTTCCGGCCACCGAGGCGATCAGCGCCTGGAGCCGTGCGAGTTCGGCCTCCCGGCCGCGCAGGCCACGATGGGACAGCGGACCGCCTGACCCTGCCATTCGAGCTTCTTCCCCGTCCGCCCACGTCGGCCGGAGTCGGGGTCCGGCCGTGTCACTGTTCCCGGCTTCCAGAGGGTACGCGGTGGGTGGTCGGCTGCTGCAGCGCAGGTGGCGGCGGCCAGGGTCCTCGGCCGGTGCGGCCGGTGCGGCCGGGCAGTTCGGCGTGCCGGTGGGCGCGGAGTGGGGCGGGGCCGAGCGGGCGGCGCGGTCGTCCCGCCGCGGAACCCGGAGCTGCCGTGGACCGGTGGCGGCGGATCCACCGTCCAGACTGGGGAGGTGACGGCGGGGATGTTCCGGTGGTGCACGGCGACGTGACGGTCCGTGCACCTTCCCGGCCGCCGGGCCGGCCGGGAAACGGGCCCGCCCCGGCTGTGCCCGCGGTCGGGAAGCGGTGCGGTCGGGTGGCCCCGCAGGTTGTCGCCGCCTCGGTGTCAGCCTTACGAACTCCCTTGCTCTGCAAGGCCTTTGACCTTGCAGGAAGTCTTCCTGCGGGGCCCTCTCCGAGGGGTGGGTGCCACTACCGGTGAGCGCCGCCCGGGGCGGGCGGCGCCGCCGGAACCTCGGTTTGTTGAATGTTTGTCCAGCCGTTCCGCTCCTTGTATGAATGGCGCCGGAAGGACTTCCCCTCCTGAACGCCCCGTTGCCGGTGGCGCCGCCGCGCGGCCGTGCTGCGGCGCCACCCTCGCCGGCATCCGCACAGCACCACTCCCAACCGGTCGGAGTCTCCCGTGAACCAGTCGGGTCCCTCGCCCACGCCCGAAACGCCCGCGCCCGAAGCCGAAGTCCACCAGCTCGACCCGGCCTCCCGCGACGGCGGCGACACCTGCGTCGACATCCTCTCCCCGCCGCCCGGGACCGATCCCGAGGACTGCCTCTACGTCGCCCTGCACCTCCACGGTGCGGCCTCCGTCCGACGCGGCGGTGCGAGCACCGTGCTGGCCCCGGGGGACCTGCTGATCAGCGCCAGCCCGCACCCGGCGGGCCTGATGCGGGGCTCCGAGTGCCGGATGGTCCGCTTCCGCGTCCCCTGCTTCTACCTGGGCGTGCGGCAGAGCGACGTCCGGCGCGCGGGCGGGCTCATGGCGCGGGGGAACGAGGGGACCGGCTCGCTCGCGTCCCAGTTCCTCCGCACCCTGGCCGCCCAGGCACGGGCCCACCGGGCCAGGCCGGGGAACCACCTCGCGCGCAGCGCCTCCGACATCGTCGCCGTCCTGGTGGACGAGCTGCTCGACCGGGAGAATCCGGAACATCCGACCGGCACGGCCGAGTTGTTGTCCCGGATCCGGTCCCACATCGAGGAGAACCTCGCCGACCCGGGCCTCTCGCCCGAGTCGATCGCCCGCTCGCAGCACATCTCGGTGCGCTACCTCCACAAGCTCTTCCAGCAGGACGGGATGACCGTGGGCCAGTGGGTGCGGAGGCGTCGGCTGGACGCCTGTCGCCGGGAGCTGGAACGCCCGTCCCGTCGGCAGACCAGTGTGTCCGCCGTCGCGCACCGCTGGGGCTTCGTCAGCCACTCGCACTTCAGCCGGGCGTTCCGCGACGCCTTCGGCGTCTCTCCCCGCGAGTGGCAGGCCTACGCCACCCGGACCGAGGGCCGCGGTACCGCTTCCTGATCCCCCAGCCGGTGTCATCACCGCCCGTCCTGACAGGACGGGCGGTGCGGCGCAGGGGGCGCGGGGGCGGCTGAGGGCCGGTCACCGGTCGGCGTGGATCTCCGCGACGTAGCCGCCCGGGAACCGGACCATCGCGCTCTCCCGGCCGCCCGCGCGCACCGGCCCCGACAGCACCGTGGCGCCGGCCGCCCTGGCCCGGTCCAGGGTCGCGCCGAGGTCCGGCACGCCGTAGCCGGTGGTCTCCAGACCGAAGGGGTGGGGCAGGTGGCCGTCCGTCACCGCGACGGTGGTGGTGCCGAAGCCGGAGGTGAGCCGGACCAGCCGGTATGCCGTCCCCGGCAGCCCGATGGCGGCGCCGTCGGCCCGCCGGTCGTCGGAGACGACGCGGCCCCGGGTGAAGGCGAGGTAGCTGTCCAGGAAGGCGCCGACGGAGTCCGGCGACAGGTAGAGCCGGTTCTCCGGCACGCTCGCCGGGGCGGGGTAGGACGGAGCGGTCGTGTGGACGTAGAGCTGGGTGTTGACACCGCCGGGGAACTGGACGACGGCGTCCCGGCCGATCGGGTCGGCGAACGGCGCCACGGTGACGGCCGCGCCGTCGGCGCGGGCGGCCCGGACCGCCTGGTCGAGGTCGGTCACCAGCCAGCCGGTGCGCTCCGTGCCGAACGGGTACGGGACGGGCGTGGTGTAGTCGAACACCGACAGCGTGCCGACCGGCGACACGATCAGCTCGGACAGCGTCCGGCTGGGAGTCGGGGTCACCTGGGTGGAGACCGGGCCGATCGTGGTTCCGCCGAAGGTGGCCGTCCAACTGGTCACGAAGGCCTGCTCGGTGCCCGGCGACACGTACACGTGGGTGGTGTCGTACTGCGGGCCGACGGCGAAGTGCCGGTGCGCGCCCGACGGCTGAGCCGGACTGCTCTGGGTGGCCGAGGCGGTGGGGACCGCTGCCAGTGCGGCGACCGCTGCCGCCAACGGGACCACGCGTCGGGCGAATCGAAGCTTCACGGGGACCTCCTGGTCGTGGTGCGCGCCCGGCGCCCGGGGGGAACGGGCGCGGGGCGCGGGTGTGTGGCCGGTGCCGCCGTCGCCGCCCCAGGGCGCGGACGGCGACGGCGGCACCGGCGACGGGACGGACGGCCGCGGTCCGGGGAGCGCGGCCGTCCGGGTCACTTCGCGAGGAAGGCGAGCAGCGCGGTGTTCACTTCCTCGGCGTGGGTCCACAGCAGGCCGTGCGGCGCACCCTCGATCTCCACGTACTCGGCGGAGGGCAGCGCCCTGTGGAACGGCCGGGCGGTGTTCTCCACGGGCAGGACGCGGTCGCCGGTGCCGTGCAGGATGAGGGCGGGGACGTCGATGCGCGGGATGTCGGCGCGGAAGTCCGTGTACCAGGTGGTCGGGGCGGCCGAGGCGGCGAAGGAGCCGCCGCTGGCGGCGACGTCCCAGCTGTTTCGGACGGCCTCCTCGCTGATCCGGCTGCCGAGGTTCTCGTCCAGGTTGTAGAAGTCCTGGTAGAAGGCGGTGTAGTAGGCGTACCGGTCGGCCTTCACGGCGGCGACGATGCCGTCGAAGAAGTCCTTCGGGGCGACCCCGTCCGGGTTGTCCTCGGTCTTCAGCAGGAACGGCTCCAGGGAGGCCAGGAAGGCGACCTTGGCGATCCGGGCGGAGCCGAACCGGGAGACGTACCGGGCGACCTCACCGGTGCCCATCGAGAAGCCGACCAGCACGGCGTCCCGGAGGTCGAGGGTCTCCAGCACGGTGTTGAGGTCCGCGGCGAAGGTGTCGTAGTCGTAGCCGGTGGTCGGCTGCGAGGACTGGCCGAAGCCGCGGCGGTCGTAGGTGATCACCCGGTAGCCGGCGTCGAGCAGCGCGGCGCTCTGCCGCTCCCAGGAGTGCCCGCTCAGCGGGAATCCGTGGATCAGCACGACCGGCTGCCCGGTGCCGTGGTCCTCGTAGTAGAGGTCGATGGAGGTGGAGTTCTCCTGGCCAACGGTGATGAACGGCATGGGTTTTCCTGTCTCTCGGTCAGCGAGTGGCTGCGATGCGGCTCACGCTAGGGGCGGCCGCCGCCGGCTTGTTGCCCCGGAGAGCACCCGGTGTCGCCCGAGAGTGCTCCGGGTGCGCCCGGCGAGCCGGACGGGCCCGCCTCCCGTGCGGGTGCGCGGAAGGACCGCAGGCGGTGCGCCGTCGGAACAGGCCGTGGGCCCGCGCGTTCCTAGCCTGGTCCCCGAACAGCCCGGCCATCCCCAGGAGTACCATGTCCAGCCAGCCGCACCTCCACCAACACGCCCCGGAGATCCAAGAGTTCGGCACCGTCACCCAGTTGCCGATCGCGCTCTCCCACGACGTCCGGCAGTACTCGTGCCAGCGGCTCAACCGCGTCCTCGCGGACACCCAGTTCCTGTACTCGCTGTACAAGAAGTGCCACTGGGGCATGCGCGGGCCGACCGCCTACCAGCTGCACCTGCTCTTCGATAAGCACGCCCAGGAGCAGCTGGAGTTGGTCGACGCGCTTGCCGAGCGGGTGCAGACGCTCGGCGGCGTCGCCGTGGGCGACCCCCGGCACGCCGCGCTGATCACCGGGGTGCCGCGCCCACCGGACGGCGTGGAGGACGCGCACTCGATGCTCTCGCGCCTGCTCGACGCCCACGAGACCATCCTCGCCGACGTCCGCGACGCCGCCACCCGTACGGCGGGGCTCGGCGACGACGGGACCCAGGACCTCCTGGTGTCCCAGATCGTCCGCACCGGCGAGACGCAGGTCTGGTTCCTCGCCGAGCACCTGGTCGTCACCCCCGGGACCGGGGCGTGACCGCGGGCCGGGTCCGTTCGTCGGCGGGCCCGGCCCCTGCTCGCGCCGTCCAGCGGTTCGGGGCGCGGACTCCGCAGGCCGTGGACGTCCGGCCGTCGGATCCGGGGGCGGACGTCCACCGACTGCACGGTCCACCGACTGCACGGCTCACCGACTACAGGGTCCGGCGCACACCCGCCTGCTGTTCCAGCCGGTTCAGCTGGCCGGCCAGTCCCGCGTGCATGGCGTCCCGCACCGGACCGCTGCGTCCGATCCAGAGGGCCTCCCTGCCCCGGAGCTCCTCCAGCATCAGGGCGTGGGCGGCGTACATCGCGACCGCCGCGAGGAGCATGCCGAGTGCCCCGGCGGTGTGGCCCAGCCAGGCCGCGCCCGAGAGGCCGTGGACGCCGGCGACGAAGTAGCGCGGTACGGCGATCAGCAGGAGCAGCCACAGCACCTTCTTCGGCTTGGCCACCGAGGCCATCAGCGCGGCGAAGACCGTGAACGCCAGGTTCATCACACCGAGTACCTGCGCCCCGCCCTGGGCGCCCGTCGCCGTGACCAGGCCGTTGGCCAGCCAGGCGCCGGCGAATCCGCCCATCAGCGTCGCCGCGATGACGTCACGGGCGCCGAACGCCAGGACGCTGACCAGCAGTTGGAGCACGAAGGCGGAGAAGACCGTGAGCGCCACGGCCTGCCGGTGCGCACCGTCGATCAGGCCGAGCTGCAGGCTGCTGGTCACGACGGACGAGATGGCCACCGTGAAGAAGCCCAGGGGCATCGGCGAAGCGATGGGCCGCAGGGTGATCCGTGTCATCGCGTGCAGGGCCGGCTCGGCTCCGCCGCCGGCCACCGGATCCGTGCCCGTGGGTGTGCCGATCCCGCTCACCGTCGGATCCGGCTCGCGCACCCGCTCGCCCTCTCTCGTTGCCGCCGCCATCAGGTTCTCTCCTCGCTCCAGGTGCTTCGTTTCCTCGGGCGACCGCCGGCAGGGCCGCCGTCCGCCTGCGCTGCGGCTTCGATCGTTCGCAAGCCCGATGAGCCCGTCGGCGGTGTTCCCGCGTTCCGGTGGTCCCGGGCCCCTGGGCGGTTCCGCCGCCCAGGGGCCCGGGACCGTTCGGCCGCAGCCGTCTCAGGCGCGGTGCAGGGCGAGCCGAGTGGCCAGGCCGCCGCCCACCCCGGCGACCACGGCCGCGGGCAGCCACCACAGCGGCCAGTGCGCCAAGCCGAGGGCGCCGTCGACCGACCACTGGCCGGGGCCGGTGGCGGTCAGCGCCGCGCCCATGACGATCAGGACGAACGGGAACTCGTACCCGTCGTGCTGCACCCACAGCCCGTGGGGCCACTTGACCGTCAGGGCGACCGTCATCACGCCCATGAGGCCGGCGCCGGCCAGCGGGGTGAGCAGTCCGGCGGCCAGCATCAGTCCGGCGCCGATCTGGGTGCCGCCGGCGGCCAGCGCGGTGAGCTTGCCGCCGCGGAAGCCGTCGCCCCGGAACTCGGCGCTGCCGCCCTCCAGGCCGCCGCCACCGAGGTGGAAGCTGATCTTCTGGACGCCGTGGCCCGCGATCAGCAGACCGGAGACCAGGCGCAGCAGGAGAAGGCCGGTGTTCATGTCGGACTCCGTCGGTTGTGTGCGGCCCGTCAGCCGGCGGCGTGCGGGTCGATCATGGAGTGGGCGTAGACCAGGCCCAGGCCGTAGGCGCCGCCGTGCTCCTTGACCAGCTCGGTCACCGGGACGTAGGTCTCGGCGCGGGCCCAGTCCCGCTGGAGCTCCAGCAGGACCTGGATCCAGGTGACGGGCACGGCACCGGCGGCGGTCATCCGCTGCAGGGCGTGCTCGTGGGCCAGCGGGCTGACCCCGCCGGAGGCGTCCGCGACGACGTAGACCTCGTAGCCCTGGTCCAGCGCGGAGAGGGCCGGCAGGACGAGGCAGACCTCGGTCCACAGGCCGGAGAGGATGATCTTCTTGCGGCCGGTCGCCTTGACCGCCTCGACCAGGGCCTCGTCCTCCCAGGCGTTCATGCTGGTGCGGTCGATGACCTCCTGGCCGGGGAAGACGGCCTTCAGCTGCGGGAGGAGCGGGCCGGAGAAGGACTCGGCGGCGACGGTGGACAGCACCGTCGGCACGCCGAAGATCTTCGCGGCCTTCGCCAGGCCGACGGTGGCGTTGATGATCGCGGTGCGGTCGCCGCTGCCGGTGCCGAAGAACATCTGCGGCTGGTGGTCGACGAACAGCATCATCGCGTTGTCAGGGGTGAGCAGATCGGGGCTCGGGGCGGCGTGGACGTTGGCGAAGTCGACCATCGTTCGTTCTCTTCCCTTGTGAGTAAAAGAAGTTGACGTCTCGTCAGGCGTGCCCGCAGCGGCGGGGCGCCTCGTCCAGCGACGTTAGTGCGCGGCGGTGCGGGTGTGCTGCCCGCTGTGCGCCCGCGATTGTCCTGACAACGCACGACCGGACGAACCGGGCCGGCCGGCGGCCTCAGTGCGCTGCCGGGCAATCGGTCATGCGCTGCGGAAGTCCTTCGCGCGTCGTCGGCTGTCTAGGTTCCAACGACCTGGTGAAGATCGCCGAGGACTGAACGAAGGGACCTCCCTTGTCCGCCATGCCCGTCGCCGGAATCCGTCCCGGCGCCCCCGAACAGCCCGCCGACCTCGTCGTGCGCAACGCCAAGGTGCACACCAACGACCCGCGCCGCCCCCGGGCCACCGCGGTGGCCGTCCGGGACGGACTGATCCGGGTGGTCGGCGACGACGCGGACGTCGTGCCGCTGGTCGGGCCCGACACCCGGGTGGTCGACGCGCTCGGCCGCCGGGCCGTTCCCGGACTCAACGACGCGCACCTGCACGTCATCCGCGGCGGCCTCAACTACGTGCTGGAGCTGCGCTGGGACGGCGTCCCGACGCTTCGCGAGGCCCTGGCGATGCTCCGGCTCCAGGCCGAGCGCACCCCGCCCGGCCAGTGGGTGCGGGTGGTCGGGGGCTGGTCCGCGGACCAGTTCGCCGAGCGGCGCCTGCCCACCCTGGAGGAACTCAACGCCGCGGCGCCCGACACCCCCGTCTTCGTGCTGCACCTCTACCAGTCGGCGCTGCTCAACCGGGCCGCGCTGCGCGCCGCCGGCTTCACCCGGGACACCCCCGACCCGGCGGGCGGCCAGATCGTCCGCGGACACGGGGGTGAGCCCACCGGCCTGCTGATCGCCGCCCCCGGCGCGCTGCTGCTCTACTCCACCCTGGCCAAGGCGCCGACCCTGGACGAGGCCGACCGCATCGGCTCCACCCGGCACTTCCTGCGCGAGCTGAACCGCTTCGGCCTGACCTCCGCCATCGACGCCGCCGGCGGTTTCCAGAGCTTTCCCGAGAACTACGGCACCGTCATGGAACTCGCCCGCAAGGGCGAGCTGACCCTGCGCATCGCCTACCACCTCTTCCCGCAGACCGCGGGGCAGGAGCTGGACGACCTCACCCGCTGGGTCGACACCGTGCGCCCCGGGGAGGGTGACGAGTGGCTGCGCCTCAACGGCGCGGGCGAGAACCTCACCTGGGCCGCCGCCGACTTCGAGAACTTCACCGAGCCCCGGCCGCAACTCGGCGCCTACGAAACCGAGTTCGAGAAGGCCGTCCGTCTTCTGGCGGAGAACGGCTGGGGCTTCCGGCTGCACGCCACCTACGACGAGACGATCCGCCGGGATCTCGCCGTCTTCGAGAAGCTCGCCGCCGAGGGCCTGTTCCCGCAGGGCAACCGCTGGCTCTTCGACCACGCCGAGACCGTCAGCCCGGACAGCCTCGACCGCATCGCCGCCCTGGGCGGCGCGGTCTCCGTGCAGAACCGACTCTCCTTCCAAGGAGAGGCCTTCGTCTCGCGCTACGGCGCTCCGGCCGCCGCCGAGGCACCGCCGCTGCGTGCGATGCTGGACCGCGGCCTGACCGTCGCGGCGGGCACCGACGCCACCCGGGTCTCCTCCTACAACCCCTGGGTCGCCCTGCACTGGCTGGTCTCCGGCCGGGCGGTCAGCGGCCGGCGCCTCGCGGCCGAGCACAACCGGCTCAGCCGCGAGCAGGCCCTGGAGCTGTACACCCTCGGCGGCGCCCGACTCACCGGCGAGGAGGAGGTCAAGGGCCGTCTGACGGTCGGCAGTTACGCGGACCTCGCGCTGCTCAGCGCCGACTACTTCACCGTGCCCGAGGCCGACATCGCCCACATCGAGTCCGTCCTGACCGTCGTCGGCGGACGCATCGTCCATGCCGCGGCGGAGCACCAGGGGCTGGCCCCCGAACTGCCCGGGGTGTCGCCGTCCTGGAGTCCGGTCACCCGGTTCGGCGGCTACCGCGCCACCCCCGCCCCGAGCCTGACCGGCGTCCGCCAGGCGGAGGGCGTGCTGGAGGCCGTGGCGGCCTCCGGCGAGGAGCACGCCTGGCGCACGGCGCGTGGCCTCGCCCTGCCCGGGCAGTCGCAGGTGCCGTCGGACCCCTGTTTCTTCTGACCGGAAGCCGATCCGGCCGGGGGCGCCGCTGGACCGCGGCGGTGCCCCTGGCCACATCCCCTACCGCCGGAGGAACCGTCGTGACCACACCCGCAGCCGATTTCCCCACCGCACCCCCGCCGCCGGTGCCCGGACCGAAGATCCACGACCGCCACCCGCTCGCACTGGCACTGTTCGGTCTCACCCTGGTCAGCGGTCTGATCGACGCCGTCAGCTACCTCGGCCTCGGCCACGTCTTCACCGCGAACATGACCGGCAACGTCGTCGTCATCGCCTTCGCGCTCGCCGGAGCACCCGGATTCTCCGTCACCGGCTCATCGACCTCCCTCGTGGCCTTCCTCCTCGGCGCGCTCCTGGCCGGCAGGATCGCCACCCGGGACGCCGGAATCCGGCGCCCCGCGCAACTGCGCACGGTCTTCCTCCTGGAGGTCGCGCTGTACGGAGCGGCCGCCGCCGTCGTCTTCGTCCGGGGCACGGACGGGCCCGCGCAGCACGCCGTGATCGCCCTGCTCGCCCTGGCGATGGGCATCCGCAACGGCACCGTGCGCGGTCTGGGCGTGCCGGACCTCACCACCACCGTGCTCACCCTCACCCTGACCGGCCTGGCCGCCGACTCCCGCCTCGCCGGCGGCACCGCCCTCCGCCAGCGCAGGAAGATCCTCTCCGTCGCCACCATGCTCGCCGGCGCGGCCCCGGGCGCCGTCCTCGTGCTGCACGGACGGACCGCCTGGGCCCTGGTGGCCAGCGCTGTCCTGGCCGGCGGGACCCTCCTGCTCTACCGCGAGTGACAGGCGCTCCGGCACCGGGGGACTCCCCTCCGTTCAGGGCCGCTCTCGCTGCGCCCAGTGGGACGCGGAGGGGAGCCAGGCCGAGCCGCGCTGGTCCGAGCGGCTTGCCGGCCGAGTGCCGGACGGGTCGACCGGCCCCGCGAACTCCCCTCGTCGTGTGTTCGCGACCCGGCGGCGCGGCCCGACCGAAGTGCGTACGGCGCCACAGCCGCTCCGCTTCGTGTCCGGTTCGGCTTCCTGGCCGCGGGGTGCCCGGCGGTGTAACGTCTCGATCACGCAGTCGTGGTTCCGAAGTTCTCGCCCGCGGTCACTTGCCGTGGGCGTTCCTGCTGTTCGACGCCTCTCCGGACCAAGGCGATCACCTCCGGGCCGCACAAGCGGGACCCGATCCGTCCTCCACGAAGGAGAAGCGCATGGCTACCGGTACCGTGAAATGGTTCAACGCCGAGAAGGGCTTCGGCTTCATCGAGCAGGACGGCGGCGGCCCCGACGTGTTCGCCCACTACTCGAACATCGACGCCCAGGGCTTCCGTGAACTCGTCGAGGGCCAGAAGGTGACCTTCGACGTCGTGCAGGGCCAGAAGGGCCCCCAGGCGGAGCACATCCGCCCCGCCTGACGGAAGCGCACGAGCGGACGGCCCGCACGCTTCACCGGGCCGGCCCGCGACCTGCGGGGACACGTGGGGCGCGGCCGGCCCGTCGGTCGCGGTCCCACCGAGCGGGCCGGGATCGGCGGTGCCGATCCGCCCGTGCACCGGCGTCACGCCCGGTACGTCGACCGGGCGCCGGACGCCCGAAGGAACCTGTCCGCCCCGCCTGGCCTGACTCTGGTGCCGTACCGGCTTCCTGGTGCCGTACCGGCTTCGCCACGCCGCTGCCGTCGCTGCGGGGCGTGGCCATGAACGAGTCCGGCGGGTGCAGTAGCGACAACGGCCGGCTCCCGGCGGCGGGCGGCCGTCCGCCCGGGCTCCCGCCGGTCGCTGGCGAGGCCTCACTTCCGCGCCGCCGCCTGCCGCGCCGCCGACCACGGCAGGTGCGGCCGAGGACCGCCCGGCACTGTCGCCGAGAAGGCCGGGACCCCTGGCTCCGCCGCCCACGAGGAGCGCCCCGACCACGCCACCAGCGCGACCCGCAGGCCGGTACGGCGGGGCCGCGGGCGGTGGGCGGTTGCCAGGGTGGAGCGGCGCCTGCGGGCCCCACCGGATCGGTTCCGGCCGCGAGGGGCCCCGGGCCGGACGCGGACGGCTGCGGCGGCACACGGGGCGGAGACATCGGCGCCGCGTTCATCACGATCGGGTTTCAGCCACCGGCTCAAGGCTTGCCCCGTGGGTATGTAATCGATTCCAATCGTCGGAACGCGTCGATGTAATCGATTCCACGAGGAGGTGGGGCGGCTGTGACGAGCATCAAGGACGTCGCCGCCGAGGCAGGCGTGTCCGTCGCCACTGTCTCGCGTGTCCTGAACGAGCACCCTTCGGTGAGCGAGGAGGCGCGGGCGCGGGTGCTGGCCGCCGTCGCGTCGCTCGGGTACCGGCCCAACGCCGTGGCGCGGTCACTGCGTACGGACCAGACCCGCACCCTGGGCCTCGTGATCAGCGACGTGCTGAATCCGTACTTCACCGAGCTCGCGCGGTCCGTGGAGGAGGAGGCGCGGGCGCTGGGCTACAGCGTGATCATCGGCAACGCCGACGAGCGGCCGGAACTGCAGGACCACCACGTACGGACGCTGCTGGACCGCCGCATCGACGGGCTGCTGGTCTCGCCCACCGACGGCGGGTCGCCGCTCATGCTGGACGCCGCCCGGGCCGGGACGCCGATGGTGTTCGTGGACCGGTGGATCCCCGGCGTCGACGTGCCGGTGGTGCGGGCGGACGGGCGGGGTGCCGTACGGGATCTCGTCGTGCACCTGCACCGGCTGGGGCACCGGAGGCTGGCGATCATCGCCGGGCCGGCGGCCACCACGACCGGGCGGGAGCGCGTGGAGGCGTTCCGCGAGGCGCTGGAGGAGTGCGGCCTCGACCTGCCGGACCGGTACATCGGCCAAGGTGACTTCCAGGCCGCCAGCGGCCGGCGGGCGACCGAGCGGTTCCTCGACCTCGCCGAGCCCCCGCAGGTCGTGTTCGCGGCGGACAACCTGATGGCGCTGGGCGCCCTGGACGCCGTACGCGCCCGTGGTCTGCGGGTGCCGGACGACATCGCGCTCGCCGCGTTCGACGACATCCGCTGGTTCGTGCACACGGACCCGCCGATCACCGCGATCGCCCAGCCCACGGGCGAGCTGGGCCGGGCCGCCGTGCGCGCGCTCGTGGACCGCATCGAGGGGCGGGCGCCGCGATCCGTGACGCTCCCCGCCCGCCTCGTCGTTCGCCGCTCGTGCGGCGAGAACCCCGTAACGAACAGGAGCCAGTCGTGAGCAACGCGGACGAGTTGCTGCGCATCGAGGGCATACGGAAGACCTTCCCCGGGGTGGTCGCGCTGGACGGCGTCGACTTCGACCTGAGGCGGGGCGAGGTCCATGTGCTGCTCGGTGAGAACGGCGCGGGCAAGAGCACCCTGATCAAGGTGCTCTCCGGTGCCCACACACCCGACGAGGGCCGCGTCCTGGTCGGTGGCGAGGAGGTCCGCATCCGCGGTGCGCAGGACTCCGAGCGACTCGGGATCGCGACCATCTACCAGGAGTTCAACCTCGTCCCCGATCTGACGGTCGCCGAGAACATCTTCCTGGGGCGCCAGCCGCGCCGGTTCGGGGTGATCGACCGGAAGAGGATGGAGGCGGACGCCTCGGAGCTCCTGGAGCGCGTCGGCCTCGGCGTGTCGCCCCGCGCGCGGGTGCGTGAACTCGGCATCGCGCGCCTGCAGATGGTCGAGATCGCGAAGGCGCTGAGCCTGGACGCGCGGGTGCTGATCATGGACGAGCCGACGGCCGTGCTGACCTCCGAGGAGGTCGAGAAGCTGTTCGTGATCGCGCGCAAGCTGCGCGAGGACGGCGTCGGGATCGTCTTCATCACGCACCACCTGGAGGAGATCGCCGCCCTCGGGGACCGGGTCACGGTCATCCGGGACGGCAAGTCGGTCGGACGGGTGCCCGCGTCCACGCCGGAGGAGGAGCTCGTACGGCTGATGGTGGGCCGGTCCATCGAGCAGCAGTACCCGCGCGAGCGGGCGGTCACGGGCACCGCGCTGCTGTCCGTGGAGGGACTGTCCCGGGACGGTGCCTTCCACGACGTCAGCTTCGAGGTCCGGGCCGGCGAGGTCGTCGGCGTCGCGGGGCTGGTCGGGGCGGGTCGTACCGAGGTGGTCCGGGCCGTCTTCGGGGCCGACCCGTACGACCGCGGTACGGTCCGCGTCTCCGGGGCCTCCCTGAAGCGGTACGACATCGGCGCCGCCATGACCGCGGGGATCGGGCTGGTGCCCGAGGACCGCAAGGGCCAGGGGCTGGTGCTCGACCAGTCGGTCGAGGAGAACCTCGGACTCGTCACTCTCAAGTCCGCCAGCAGAGCCGGAATCGTCGACCTCAAGGGCCGGCGCGACGCCGCCGCGCGGATCGCCGGGCAACTCGGCGTGCGGATGGCCGGGCTCGGTCAGCGGGTGCGCACGCTGTCCGGCGGCAACCAGCAGAAGGTCGTCATCGGCAAGTGGCTCCTGGCCGACACCAAGGTGCTGATCCTCGACGAGCCCACGCGCGGCATCGACGTCGGCGCCAAGGTCGAGATCTACCGACTCATCAACGAACTGACGGCGACGGGGGCCGCCGTACTCATGGTCTCCAGCGATCTGCCCGAGGTGCTCGGGATGAGCGACCGGGTGCTGGTGATGGCCCAGGGCCGGATCGCGGGCGAGTTGTCCGCCGACGAGGCCACGCAGGACGCGATCATGTCGCTGGCCGTGAGCAATCCCACTACCGAACTGGAGGCCTCCCGTGGCCGCTGAAACGCTCAAGGGCGGTACGGGCGCCGGTGGCGCCGCGGCGTTGCGCCGTCTGCTGCTCGACAACGGCGCGCTGACCGCGCTGATCTTCCTCGTCATCGCCATGTCGGCGCTGTCGGGGGACTTCCTCACCACCGACAACCTGCTCAACGTCGGCGTCCAGGCGGCCGTGACCGCCGTCCTCGCCTTCGGCGTCACCTTCGTGATCGTCTCGGCGGGCATCGATCTGTCGGTCGGTTCGGTGGCCGCGCTGTCGGCGACCGTACTGGCGTGGAGCGCCACGTCGCACGGAGTGCCGGTGCCCGTCGCGGTGCTGCTGGCGCTGGCGACGGGTGTGGCCGCCGGCCTGGTGAACGGCTTTCTGATCTCGTACGGCAAGCTGCCGCCGTTCATCGCGACGCTCGCGATGCTGTCGGTGGGGCGCGGTCTGGCACTGGTGATCTCGGACGGATCGCCGATCGCGTTCCCGGGTTCGATCTCCCACCTGGGTGACACGCTCGGCGGGTGGCTGCCGGTGCCGGTGCTCGTCATGGTCGCCATGGGGCTCGTCGCGGCGTTCGTCCTCGGCCGTACGTACATCGGCCGCTCGATGTACGCCATCGGCGGCAACGAGGAAGCGGCCCGGCTCTCGGGTCTGCGGGTGCCGAAGCAGAAGCTCGCGATCTATGCGCTCTCCGGTGTGTTCGCCGCGGTCGCCGGTGTCGTCCTGGCCTCCCGGCTCTCCTCCGCGCAGCCGCAGGCCGCCGACGGGTACGAGCTGGACGCCATCGCCTCCGTCGTCATCGGCGGCGCCTCCCTCGCGGGGGGTACGGGCAGGGCGTCGGGGACGCTGATCGGCGCGCTCATCCTCGCGGTGCTGCGCAACGGGCTGAACCTGCTGGACGTCTCCGCGTTCTGGCAGCAGGTCGTCATCGGTGTCGTCATCGCACTGGCGGTGCTGCTCGACACGG
The DNA here is from genome assembly GCF_042734825.1 of Kitasatospora sp. NPDC059648. Taxonomy (NCBI): domain Bacteria; kingdom Bacillati; phylum Actinomycetota; class Actinomycetes; order Kitasatosporales; family Streptomycetaceae; genus Kitasatospora; species Kitasatospora sp. NPDC059648. The sequence goes on from NZ_JBHWDU010000022.1 coordinate 48,192, forward strand.
TGCGGCGCAAGGCCGGGGCCACTCCGACGGCGATCGGCGCGCCCGGTGGCGGAAGGGGGAAGCAGGTCGCCACGTACGGGCTCGCGGCTGTCGTGACGGTGGCGACCGTGGGTGCGACGTCGTTCCTGCACGACGGTCCGAAGTCCGGCACCCAGAAGGTCGGCCTCTCGCTCTCCACGCTCAACAACCCGTTCTTCGTGCAGATCCGCTCGGGTGCGCAGGACGAGGCGAAGAGGCTGGGGGTGGACCTGACGGTCACCGACGCGCAGAACGACGCCTCGCAGCAGGCCAACCAGCTGCAGAACTTCACCAGTTCGAGGCTCGGGGCGATCGTCGTCAATCCGGTGGACTCCGACGCGGCGAGCAACTCCGTGGACGCCGCGGCCAAGGCGAGGATCCCGGTCATCGCCGTCGACCGCGGCGTCAACAAGGCCGGGGTGAACGCACTGGTCGCCTCCGACAACGTCGCCGGCGGTGAGCAGGCGGCGAAGACCATCGCCGAGAAGCTCGGTGGCAGCGGGAAGATCGTGATCCTTCAGGGGCAGGCCGGCACCTCCGCCGCGCGCGAGCGGGCCGAGGGCTTCGCCAAGGGGCTTGAGGCGTACCCGGGGATCGAGGTCGTCGCGCAGCAGCCGGCGGACTTCGACCGGACCAAGGGGCTCGACGTCATGTCGAACCTGCTCCAGGCGCACCCGGACGTACAGGGTGTCATCGCTGCGAACGACGAGATGGCGCTCGGTGCGGTGAAGGCCCTCGGGTCCAAGGCCGGTGAATCCGTGCAGGTCGTCGGCTTCGACGGAACCCCCGACGGGCTGAAGGCCGTCGAGCAGGGGACGCTGTACGCGTCCGTGGCCCAGCAGCCGTCGCAGCTCGGGAAGATCGCCGTGGACAACGCGGTCAAGGCGATCAAGGGGGAGAAGGTCGAGGAGACCATCAAGGTGCCGGTGAAGGTGGTCACGAAGGAGACCGTGGCCGGGTTCAGCGGCTGAGACGGGAAGGGGGTGGCCGGGGTGCCCGCGGAAGCGGGGCTCCGGCCGCCCCGTTCCGGATTTCCTGATTGGGGAGTTTCATGTACGACTACGACGTGCTGGTCGTCGGGTCGGCCAACGTCGATCTCGTGATCGGGGTCGAGCGCAGGCCCGGGGCCGGGGAGACGGTGCTCGGGTCGGACCTCGCCGTCCATCCCGGTGGCAAGGGGGCCAACCAGGCGGTCGCCGCCGCGCGGCTCGGGGCGCGCACCGCGCTGCTCGCCAGGGTCGGCGACGACGCGAACGGGCGGCTGCTGCTGGAGTCGCAGCAGAACGCGGGGGTCGACACGGGGGGCGTCCTGGTGGGCGGGGCCCCGACCGGCGTCGCGCTGATCACGGTCGACCCGTCGGGGGACAACAGCATCGTGGTGTCGCCCGGCGCGAACGGGCGGCTCACGCCGGAGGACGTCCGGGCCGCCGGGCCGCTGTTCCACGCGTCGCGGGTGGTCTCGGCGCAGTTGGAGATCCCGTTGGAGTCGGTCGTCGAGGTCGTGCGGCAACTGCCCTCCGGCACCAGGTTCGTGTTGAACCCCTCTCCGCCGCAGGCGCTGCCGGTCGAGGTCCTGGCGGCCTGCGATCCGCTGATCGTCAACGAGCACGAGGCCCGGGTGATCCTGGGCGGCGGGACCATCGGCGACGATCCCGCCGAATGGGTGCGGGAGTTGCTCGCGAGCGGGCCCAAGTCGGTCGTGGTGACGCTCGGTTCGGAGGGTGCGTTGGTCGCGTCCGCCGAGGAGGGGGTCGTGCGGGTCGCGTCGGTGAAGGTCGACGCCGTCGACACGACGGGTGCCGGTGATTCCTTCACGGCCGCACTGGCCTGGAAGGCGGGTGCGGGGGCCTCGCTCGTGGAGGCCGCCGCGTACGCCGCTCGGGTGGGCGCCGTGGCCGTGACGCGGCGGGGGGCCCAGGAGTCGTTCCCCACCGCCGGGGAGGTCGAGGCGCTGTGAGGAAGGGCGGGATTCTGAATCGCCATCTCGCCGGGGCCATCGCCGAGTTGGGGCACGGTGACCGGGTGCTCGTGTGTGACGCGGGAATGCCGGTTCCGGACGGGCCCCGGCTGGTCGACCTCGCCTTCCGGGCGGGGGTTCCGTCGTTCGAGGAGGTCCTGGCCGGGCTCCTCGACGAGTTGGTGATCGAGGGGGCGCTCGCGGCGCGGGAGGTGCGCGAGGCGAACCCCGCCGCGGACGGGTTGCTGGCCGGTTCCTTCGCGGAACTGGCGTACGTACCGCACGAAAGGCTCAAGGAGCTGAGTGCGGGGGCGCGCCTGGTGGTGCGGACCGGGGAAGCCCGGCCGTACGCGAACGTGCTGCTGCGGTGCGGAGTGTTCTTCTAGCCGATCGCTTCGGCACGGCTTCCGAGGTCGCCGCCCGGCCCGACACCTGGTGGCCCGCCGCGATCCTGGTGACCGGTGAGGGAGTTGCCGCGTGTGGGCCGGAACCACGGCCAACCGCGAGAGGGCCCGGCCACGCGGTTCGCGCGGGCGCGGGCCCTCTCGGGTCGTCCCAGTGGTCCCTGTCCGGCCCCCCGGGTGAGGGGGATGGCGGTCAGGACCGTGGGTGTGCTGCCGGGCCGGATGGCCGGCTCAGTACCAGTGGTGGTTCTGCCAGAAGGCCCAGGCGGCGTTGGGGCTGCCGTAGCGGGTGTTCATGTAGTCCAGCGCCCACTTGATCTGGGTGGCGGGGTTGGTCTTCCAGTCCGCGCCGGCGGAGGCCATCTTGGAGGCCGGCAGGGCCTGGCCGAGGCCGTAGGAGCCGGAGCTGGGGTTGGTCGCGGTCACGTTCCAGCCGGACTCGTGGGAGATGATCTGGCTGAACGAGGCCAGCTGGTTCGCCGGGACGATCTGGGCGGCGATGGCCTGCGGGGAGGCGGTGGCGGCGTTCGCGGTGGCGGGGACCACGGCGGCACCCAGGGCGGTCAGACCGGCGGCGCCGGCCAGGATCGCGGCAGAGGTGCGCATGCGGAGCTTGAAACTGGGCATGTAGGGCAAGACCTCAATCGGGTTGGGCCGAGTCACGCCCCGCGCTGGACCGTGGCCGGACAGGGGCCGTGACGGTCGCGTGGCGCGACTTGGCAGTGAGCCGTTCACCGGCGGGACAGGAGCCGGTGTGGCTGGGTGCGGCAATTGTTGCCAGATGGGATCGGTTGTCGACAAGACCCCTTTGTTACGACACGCCGTCGTATTCCACGGGGTGGGCCGGCCTGGGTTCGCGAGGCGGAGCACACCGTCGCACATGCGTTGAGCTGGGAAAATGCCGCCGGTCGGAGGCCGCGGGCGGAGCCGGGATCGGCCACTATCGCCGGTCGTCGACCTGTTCGAGTGTGAGCGGGCTCACTGTTTATGTCGTGTTTTGAGCGATTTATCCGTTGCTGAGCGAGTTGTCACCCATGCTCTGTGTGCCGACGATCGCCCTGGAACGAGACCCGCGTCACACGCCCCTCGACGAGCGCCGCGGTGAGCTCGGCGCGGACGACGGCCGGCGCTGCCCGGCGGTACCGGGCGCGCCTGTGGTGCGGCGCCGTCCTATCGTGTTCGGAGGGGCACGCATGCCGAGGAGCTGCCATGGCTACGGCGAGATGGTTCTTCGAGCCAGGTCACACTGCGGCGGAGTTCAGCGCCAGACACATGATGGTCACCTACGTGCGCGGACAGTTCAAGAACGTGCACGGCTTCCTGGTGATCGACCCGGACGACCCGGAGAAGGCCCAGGTGGAGGCGACGATCGACGCGACGCAGGTGTACACCGGGCAGCCCGAGCGCGACACCCACCTGCGCAGCGCCGACTTCTTCGATGTCGAGCGCTTTCCGACGTGGACGTTCACCGGGTCCCGCATCCGGCAGGTGAGCGCGAACGACTTCGAGGTGACGGGCGAACTCACCATTCGCGGAGTGACACGCTCCGTGACATTCGATGTGACGTACCTGGGGCAGTGGGACACCCCCTGGTGGGAGGACGGCCGGGATCTCGGTCCACGGCGCCGGGCCGGATTCGTCGCCAGGTCACGCATCAACCGGCATGACTTCGGCGTGAGTTGGAATGACGTGGTCGACCGGGGCGGTGTCGTCGTAGGCGACATGGTCGACGTCACGGTCGATGTCGAGGCAGTCCTGGAGCCCACTGCGACGGCAGGCTGACCCACACTGGAGGAGAGACCCGGAAATGCGGGGACGGCCTGCATGCACAGAGTGGACAGCAACGCCACTGGGGGCCCGGAACCTGGCGGACCAGGGGAGTACCGGTACGCCAGGGGGCGGCCGCGCGCCGGGCTGCGGGTCCGCAGTGTCGCCGGGCAGGTGTTCCTGTGGCTGCTGGTCGTCGTGGTGCTGCTGGTCGGTGCCGGGCTGACGGCGCTCATCCTGCAGGCCCGCAGCTACGCCACGCAGGATGCCGCGCACCGCACGCGCGCCGCGGCCGTCACCTTGGCGCAGGTCCCCACGGTGGGGGACGCCCTGAACAGCGCCGACCCGACCGCGGTGCTGCAGCCGCTGGCCCTGGACGTCGCGGAGAAGGGCGGCTTCGACTACGTCGTGATCGCCGGCCCCGACGGGACGCGCTACGCGCAGACCGCCCAGCCCGAGCTGATCGGGAAGCACCTCATCGGCCCGTACCAGCAGGCCCTCAAGGGGCCGATCACCATCAGCTTCACCGTGCCCATCGGGCGGGCCGTGGAAAGCAGCGCGCCGGTCACCAGGCCGGACGGCTCGGCCGCGGGCCTGGTCCAGGTCGGCTACACCGTCGCGCACGCGAGCAGCGCGGTGAGCCGGCAGTTGCCGGTCCTGTTCGGCGGTGCGGCGGCCGCGCTCGCCGTGGGCGCCGGAGGGGCGGTGCTGGTGCGTCGGCGGCTGCGGCGCCAGACGCACGGCCTGGGCCCGACGGAGATGACGCGGATGTACGACCACCACGACGCGGTGCTGCACGCGGTGCGCGAGGGCGTGCTGATCGTCGGCGGGGACGGGCGCGTGTCGCTGGTGAACGACGAGGCCCGACGGCTGCTGAAGCTGCCGCCCGAGGTGGAGGGGCAGCCGGTCGCCGAGCTCGGGCTCGATCCGGGGCTGGCCGAGCTGCTGGCGTCCGGGCAGGCCGTCACCGACGAGGTGCATCCGGCCGAGGACCGGCTGCTCGCCGTCAACAACCGTCCGACGGCGCCGTTCGGCGGCGGGCCCGGCAGCGTCGCGACGATCCGGGACACCACTGAACTGCGGGCACTGGCCGGGCAGGCCGAGGCGGCCCGGGGTCGGCTGCAGCTGCTCTACGACGCCGGGCTGCGGGTCGGCACCACCCTGGACATCGTGCGGACCGCCCAGGAGCTGGCGGATGTGGCGGTTCCCCGGTTCGCGGACTTCGCCACCGTCGAGCTGGCCGAGGCGGTGCTGCGCGGTGACGAGCCGCTCCCCGGTACGGGCGACGCGGGAGGCCCGCGGATCCGCCGGGTGGCGGCCGGCGGCATCCGCGAGGACCGGCCGTTCTACCCGGTGGGCTCGCAGATCAGCCCGCTGCCCGGCACGCCGGAGGCCCTTGCCCTGGGGAGCGGGCGTGTCACGCTGGTGGCCGACCTGCATCAGGCGCACGCCTGGCGGGCACGCGACCCGCAGACCGTCGACCGGGTCCTGGCGTACGGGGTCCACTCGCTGATCTCCACGCCGCTGAAAGCGCGCGGCCGGGCCCTGGGCACGGTCAGTTTCTGGCGCGCGGGGCAGTCGGAGCCGTTCGGCCCGGAGGACGTCGCCTTCGCCGAGGAGCTGATCGCCCGCGCGGTGATCTGCGTCGACAACGCCCGCCGCTACACCCGCGAGCGCCGGATGGCCGAGGCACTGCAGCGCAGCCTGCTGCCCCGGGGACTGCCCGAGCAGAGCGCCCTGGAGGCGGCCTACCGCTACTTGCCGGCACTGCACAGGGTCGGCGGGGACTGGTTCGACGTCATCCCGCTGCCCGGTTTCCGGGTGGCACTGGTCGTCGGTGACGTCGTCGGTCACGGCCTGCACGCCTCCGCCACCATGGGCCGACTGCGCACAGCCGTCCTCAACTTCGCCGCCCTCGACCTGCCCCCGGACGAGCTGCTCGCCCGTCTCGACGAACTGGTCGCCCGGCTCGACCAGGACGAGGCGAGGGCGGGAGAAGGCGACGGCTCGGGCCAGGACGAGGACGAGGACGAGCGGGTCACGGGTGCCACCTGCCTGTACGCGATCTACGACCCGGTCTCCGGACAGTGCACCATGGCACGGGCGGGTCACCCACCGCCCTCACTGGTCCGTGTCGACGGCAGCGTGGAGTTCGTCGACCTGCCCGCCGGGCCACCACTCGGCGTGGGCGGCCTGCCCTTCGAAGCCACCGAACTCCGGCTGGAACCCGGCGCCGTCCTGGTCCTCTACACCGACGGACTCGTCACCAGCCGCGACCGCGACCTGGAGAACGGACTCGCCGCGCTGCACGGCTCCCTGGTGAACGTCCGTGCGGGAGCCTCCTCGGAGGAGATCTGCCGGGGCGTGTTCGACGCGCTGGCCCCACCGCGTCCGAGCGACGACATCGCACTCCTCGTCGCACGGACGCAAATGCTCGCGCCCGACCAGGTGGCCATCTGGGACGTACCCGACGACTTCGCCGCCGTCTCCCGCATCCGCAACGCGTGCAACGACCAGCTCACCGCCTGGGGCCTGGAGGAACTGAGCTTCACCACCGAGCTGATCCTCAGCGAACTGATCACCAACGCCCTCCGCTACGGCTCCGAGCCCGTCCGCGTCCGCATGCTGCGCGACACCAGCCTGGTCTGCGAGGTCTCCGACGCCAGCAGCACAGCCCCCCACCTGCGCTACGCGGCCACCACGGACGAGGGTGGCCGGGGCCTGTTCCTGGTGGCCCAGCTGGCCGAACGATGGGGTACCAGGTACACGGCACGTGGCAAGGTCATCTGGGCGGAGCAGCCACTGACCGCACCCGAGGACCAGTTCGAGGCGATGCTGTTGTGACCCCGGCGCCGCCGGCGCGGCGGACGGAGTGGGCGCCAGGCCCGGTCGCGGGGGGCGCCGGCGGATGGACGCTTTTCCGGCTAAGGATCCGCATCGAATCTTCCCGCCGCTGGCCGCCCGGTGCCGGTCACCCCACTGATCGGCGAGCCCCGGCACCGTGGCCGATGGGCCGCTGGAGTGATGTGCGGCGACATGGTCGTCAATGTGGTCGTGAAGAGTTTGCGGAGCCATTTCCTGCACCGCATGATCGGCCGTGTTCGGTCTTCTCGATCTCGGGCGGTCGGTGCGGTCTCCCGTGCACCCGCTTCCGGCCGGGCGCACGGAAGTCACGATCCAGGTCAGAGAGGGACGGCATGTCGCAACGCTTCGGCAGGACTCGCTGGAGGCGTTTCGCCGTCATCCTTCTGCCGTCTCTCGCGGCCGCCGCGGCCCTCGTGGCCGGGGCGGCCCAGAACGCGCTCGCCGCGTCCTTCCTCATCTCCGGCGAGGAGTTCAAGCTCTCCGCCGAGGAGCTCCACGGCGAAGGCTTCAGCCTGTACGGCACGGTGGACTTCACCCGCGAGCACGACCCGGTGCCGGTCATGGTGACGGGGTTCGAGTCCGCCACGATCCACGGGCTCTGCCAGTCGGCCGTCTTCCCGATCCCGGTGCTCGGCACGTTCACGCTGCGGCTCACCGGTGACAAACGAGCGGCCACCGTGAAGGGGTTCTTCATCGACGCGAAGCACTTGGCGGCCGACCAGTCGAGCGCCCGTCACCTCGACATCGGTGTCGCCGCCGGAGCGCTCACCAAGGGCGAAATCAGCCCGGGCGATCGGGACTCGCGCTTCTTCAACCCCAACAGCCCGGCTCAGCAGGCAAGTTCGATCAACCTGACCGACGTGCGGGTGGCCGCGGTGGCGGTAGCGGCAGGCAGCTTCGATGTTCCCGGTTTGGGCGTTTCGCTGGTGCACGGCCGGGACGAGTGCTTCTGACCCGCCGACCCGGAGTCCCGATAGCCCGTCTCAATCCCACCGACCGCACAGGGAGTTGCCACGTGTGGAACCGAACCACGGCCTCGTGGTCCCAGCCGCGCGAGGCGATCGCCACGGCCCGACGGGAGTTCCGCGTCTGGCGCGGTACCCGGCCCTTCTGGGCCGGTCTGCTGACGTTCAGCGGCGGCCTGCCGATCCTCTACTTCCCCTTCCCCTACGCCCACCTCAGCCTGGGCGGTCTCGGCCTGGCGCTCTCCACCACCGCGGGTGCGGGCTCACTCCTCATCGGGTGCCTGCTGATCACGCTGGGTGTCACGCTCTGGCTCCAGCAGCAGGTGCGGATCTTCGCCGGGGTCGCCGCGATCCTGCTCGCACTGCTCTCCGTACCGGTCGCCAACTTCGGCGGCTTCTTCCTGGGCCTGCTGCCCGGGCTCATCGGCGGCTCGCTGGCCTGCGCCTGGGCACCACCGGACAACGGTGGGCCGGTGGAACCGGAGATTCCGGGGTGACCCGCGAGAGGCCCGGGCCACGCGGATCGCTCGGGGTTGACGACAGGACCGGACGCGTCGCCCCGGACTTCCCGCACCGGGGGCGACGGGCCCACGCCCCTCCGCGCGTCCTCCGGCCTCGCGGCGCGCATCATGCCCACCCCGGCCACACCGCAGGATCCGTCTCCGGTCTCACCGACGGCGGCGCCCTCCTCGCCGGCGATCCGATCACGGCCGGCTGCCGGCGGACCCGAAGACCGGAGGCCTGTTCCAGCGGTGTCGGCGACTGGTTGTGGTGATTGAGGTCGATAAAATATGGATTGTGATCATCAGTGATCGGCTGCGGCGCCGCCGTCCTCTCAACGGCCGATGGGAGCCGGCTCTCCTGGCGCCGCTGATCCTGACCGTCGTCGTCGCGGGCCTGGCGTTCGCCACGCCCAGGAAGGTCGCCTTCAGCCGTATCCTGACCGCCGCGCCGGCCCTGGCCGCGTCCATGTGGCCCGTGCTTCCCACCGTCCTGCTGGGGCTGCTCTGCCTTCTGATCATGATCGGCCTCAGTCTCATCTATCCGGACCTGGGGACGTGGTACACGGTGGCGGCGATCTTCGCCGTCACCGTGGCGGCCGCGTACGCGAGCCATATCCGGCTCCAGCGGGAGAAGACCCTCGGCCACGTCAGACTCGTCGCCGACGCGGCGCAGGAAGTGGTCATGCGCCCTTTGCCGCGCTTCGTCGGGCGCGTCGAGATCGAGTCGCTGTATCTCGCGGCGGCGGCGCAGGCCCGCATCGGCGGCGACTTCTACGAAGCCGTCGACACACCGTACGGGGTTCGACTGCTCATCGGCGATGTGCGGGGCAAGGGCCTGGCGGCGGTGGGGGCGGCTGCGGCGGTGGTCAACTCATTCAGGGAGGCCGCCTACGACGAGCCGGACCTGCGCGACGTCGCCCGGCGCCTGGAGACCAGCAGTACCCGGCACAGCGTTGCGTTCGCCACTCAGGACCCGTCGGAGAGCTTCGCCACCGCCATTCTCGCCGAGATCCCGGACAACGACAGCCGCATCGGACTTCTCAACTGCGGGCATCCCCCGCCGCTGCTCCTGCACGCCGGGCAGCTGGGCATCCTGCAGCCCACGGCTCCCTCGCCGCTTCTCAACCTCGCGGAGCTGATCGGCGGGGAGTACAGCGTCGAATCCGTCCGCTTCACCCCCGGCGACCTGCTGCTTCTCTACACGGACGGTGTGATCGAGACCCGCAATCGCACCGGAGAGTTCTTCCCGCTGCCGGACTGGCTGCGGCGGCAGAGCCCGGCCGTGCCCCGCGAGCTCCTCGACAGGCTTCACCGGGACCTCCTCGACCACAGCAACGGAGGACTCGACGACGACATCGCGGTCCTCGCCGTACGTCTGCGCGAACACCCGGAGCACGAAGGTCCTGGTCCATCCGGTTCGGGCGTCGCCTGACGGCCGGAGTCGGCACACGACGACCAGGACAACCCCCGTTCGGTCACCCGGCGCCCGTGCGTTCCGCCGCTGATCCGTTCGGAACGCGGGCCGACGGTCGAGCTCGGTGCGTTTGGCGTCGACAATGGGATTTGTCCCCACTGTCCTGGAACAAGGCTGGGCCTGGCTTGGTCGACTTGCAGCGAAATCCTGATGTGCCCGGGCGGTCTGCTCGTCCGAGGCGCAGCGGGCAAGGGCGCCAAGAACACGGTCGGCCGCACGCGGGAAGGCTCAGGCGGTGGCTCAAGGGCCTGCTGAGCCCGCACAGCCTCGCCGGCCCGGTGTTCCTCCTGCAGCTGGCGGTGATGCTGCTGATCGTCCTCGCCGCGCTGGGGGCTCTCGTGGTCGGGGCTCGGCGCGACGCCACGGCGGACGCCCAGAGCCGGACGCTCGCCGCGGCGCAGGCGTTCGCGAACTCTCCGGGGATCCTGACGGCACTGAGTGGCCCCGACCCGACCGCGGCCCTGCAGCCGTACGCCGAGGCGGCCCGGAAGGCCGCCGGCGTGGACGCCATCATCGTCTACCGGTTGGACGGGATCACGCTCACCCACAGTGACCCGAACCAGATCGGGAAGCACGTCATCGGTCCCTACGCGCAGGCGGCGACCGGCAAGCCCTTCACCAGCACCTTCCACGGATCGCTGGGCCTCTCCGTGATCTCGGCGGTACCCGTCAAGGCCGCCGACGGCTCCGTCGTCGCCATCGTCTCCTCCCCGGTCACGGTCGAGAAGGTGCAGCAGAGGGTGAACCGGCAGCTGCCGGTCCTGTTCGGCGGTGCCGCGGTGGCTCTTGCCATCGGTGCGGGCGGGACGAGCCTGGTGAGCCGCCGGCTGCAGCGGCAGACCCACGGCCTGGGCCCAGCCGAGATGACCAGGATGTACGAGCACCACGACGCCGTGTTGCACGCCGTCCGGGAGGGCGTGCTGATCCTCGGCGAGGACGGCCGCCTGCTGCTGGCCAACGACGAGGCCTCCCGGATGCTCGGCCTGCCCGTCGACTGCGAGGGCCGTCCGATCACCGAGCTGGGCCTGGGCGACCCGGTCGCCGAGCTGCTGGCCTCGGGGCGAGTGGTCACCGACGGCGTGGTCGGCTCCGGCGACCGCCTGCTCTCGGTGAACGTCCGGGCCACCGACCGCAACGGGGGACCGCCCGGGCGCGTCGCGACCCTGCGCGACTCCACCGAGCTGCGAGCCCTGTCCGACAAGGCCGAGGCGGCCCACGAGCGCCTCAAGGTGCTGTACGAAGCCAGCAGCACGATCGGCACCACGCTCGACGTGGTGCGCACCGCCCAGGAACTCGCCGAGGCGGCCGTCCCGAACTTCGCCGACCACGCCACCGTCGACCTCGCGGAGTCCGTCCTGCAGGGCGACGAGCCCACTGGCACCCGGATCCTCCGACTGCGGCGCGCCGGGCTGAGCGGCGTCCACCCGGACACGCCGTTCCATCCCGTCGGTGCGGCCATTCCGATCGATCCCACCGCCCCGCTCGGCCGCAGCCTTCACCACGGCCGGTCCGTGATCGAGGCCGATCCGGCCAGCGCCGTCGTCCGGCCGGACGACGCCCCGGACCGGGCCCAGCGCACGGTCGACCACGGCATCCACTCGGTGCTGAGCGTGCCGCTGCTCGCCCGAGGCCGGGTCCTCGGCGTGGCCGCCTTCTGGCGCGCGGCCTCGCCGGCGCCGTTCGACCAGGACGACCTCTCGCTGGCCGAGGAACTGGTCGCCCGGGCCGCCGTCTGCATCGACAACGCCCGCCGCTACACCCGCGAGCACCGGATGGCCGTCACCCTCCAGCACAGCCTGCTACCCGGCGGACTGCCCGAGCAGAGCGCCCTGGACGTCGCCTACCGCTACCTGCCCGCCGAGGCCGGCGTGGGCGGCGACTGGTTCGACGTGATTCCGCTGCCCGGAGCCCGGGTCGCCCTGGTGGTGGGCGACGTGGTCGGCCACGGCCTGCACGCTGCCGCCACCATGGGCCAGCTGCGCACCGCCGTGCACAACTTCTCCTCCCTCGACCTTCCCCCGGACGAGCTGCTCGGCCACCTGGACGACCTGGTCAACCAGATCGACCAGGACCGGGCGGCCAAGGACAGCGACGCCATCACCGGCGCGACCTGCCTGTACGCCATCTACGACCCGGTCACCCTGCGCTGTGCCATGGCCCGGGCCGGGCACCTGCTGCCGGCCCTGGTCCACCCGGACGGCTCGGTGGAGTTCCCCGAGCTGCCCGCCGGGCCGCCGCTCGGTCTGGTCGACCTGCCGTTCGAGAACGCCGAACTACAGCTGCGGGAGGGCACCCGGCTGGTCCTCTACACCGACGGGCTGGTCGAGGACCGCTCCCGGGACATCGACGTCGGCCTCGAACTGCTGCGCACCACCCTCGGCCAGGGCGACCGCAGCCCCGACGACACCTGCGAGGCGGTGCTGAACGCCCTGCTGCCGGCCAACCCGACCGACGACATCGCCCTGTTGGTCGCCCGGACCAGGGCGCTGCCGGCCGACCGGGTCGCCACCTGGCACGTCCCGGCCGACCCGGCCGCCGTCGCTCGGGTCCGGGCCGGCGTCGCGGAAAGGCTCACCGAGTGGGGGCTGGACGAGATGGCCTTCGCCACCGAGCTGATCGTCAGCGAGCTGGTCACCAACGCCATCCGGTACGCCGTCGGTCCCATCCAGCTCCGGCTGCTCCGTGACCGCGCACTCATCTGCGAGGTCTCCGACGGCAGCAGCACCTCCCCGCACCTGCGGTATGCGGCCAGCACCGACGAGGGCGGGCGGGGGTTGTTCCTGGTCGCCCAGCTCTCCGAGCGCTGGGGCACCCGCTACACCCCCAACGGCAAAGTCATCTGGGCCGAACAGCACCTCCATGAGAGCGCCACCCCGGCAGTGGAAGGTCCCGGCGAGACCACGCTCGTGACCACCGAAGGACGTCTGGAGTCATCGTGACCGCATCCCGTGCCCGAGTGGCGACCGTCTCCGGCTGCCTGGTCCTCCTGGCCGTGGGCCTGGGCGCGTGCGGCCGCACACCGCCCGCCGCACCCAAGGACCCGTCGGTGGCCACCTCCGCGAAGGACGTGGGCGGCATGGACGCACTGACCGCCGCGGCGCAGAAGGAGGGCACGCTCAGAGCCATCGCGATCCCCCGCGACTGGGCCGACTACGGCGGCCTGATCGACGGCTTCGAGAAGAAGTACGGGATCACGGTCACGGTCGACGATCCCCTGGGGCACAGCCAGGACGAGATCGACGCCATCAAGAAGAGCGGGACACAGCAGAGCGCCCCCGACGTCATCGACGTGGGGGACACGTTCGCCCGGGCAGCGGGCCCGCAGAACCTGCTCGCGCCGTACAAGGTCGCCGCGTACGACTCGATCCCGAGCAACCAGAAGGACCCGCACGCCCGTTGGTCCAACAACTACGGGGGCTACATCTCCATCGGCTGCGACGCGAACCGCGTCGAGGTCTGTCCCCAGACCTTCGCCGATCTGCTGAAACCCGCTTACCACGGCAAGGTCGCGCTTGAGGGCGACCCCACCCGCTCCGAGACCGGATTCGCCAGCGTGTACGCGGCGGCCCTGGCGAACGGCGGATCGTTCGACAACATCCAGCCCGGCCTCGACTTCTTCGCCAAGCTCAAGCAGGCGGGCAACCTCAATCCGGTCGGTGCCACCTCGGACACGGTCGCGAGCGGCCAGACGCCCATCAGCATCAACTGGGACTTCGTCAATCTCAACTACACCGATCAGCTCCGCAGCAAGGGCGTCAACTGGCAGGTCTCGATCCCCTTCGACGGCAGCTTCGCGCAGTACTACGCGCTGGCGATCAACAAGCACGCCCCGCACCCGGCGGCCGCCCGCCTGTGGCAGGAGTACCTCTTCGGCGTCGAGGGCCAGAACCTCCGGCTCAAAGGCTATGCCCGCCCTGTGCTGCTCGACGTCATGAAGAAGGACGGCACCCTCGACGAGGCCGCCGCCGCCAAATTGCCGACGGTTGAGGGAACGCCCGAGTTCCCGACGGATGCGCAGGTGGAGAAGGCGAGGGAGACGGTCGCCCTGGGCTGGCCGAAGGCCGTCGCGGACGGCTGACGCCCGGGGCCCGGAGACCCGCGCGGACAGGAACCAGGGCGAGTCGTACGCGAGCACGCGCAGGACGCCGCCGTCGAACCACTGGAATCCCACCAGCGTGGGGCGGGGCTGGCGATCCTGCGTCAAACCGGGTCGCTCCCGGCCGTGCGACGGCCCCGCGCTCGGCGTATATGAGATGTAGATGGAGCCCTGCGATAGTCGGTCGCAGAACAACTCGCAGGCCAGGTGTCACCCACGGGCTCCTGGACGAACAGACAGGGGTCTCCCGTGCAGCGCATCCAGAAGTCCGTCACGCACCGTCTGGTCTTCCTCGTTCCCGCCGCCCTGGCCGCCGTCCTGGCCGTCCTGGGAACCGTGGCCGACGCGGGCCACTCCGGTGACACGCGACCGGCTTCGTGGGCCGACCGGTCCGACAAGGGGACGACGGAGTTCAACACCAAGGCCTGACGGCGTCCGGGCACGGGCGGGCGGTGGGATCGGGTCGTCCCCCGTCGGTGGCCCGCTCGCCGACCGGGACGACGACCCGGTCGCCGTTCCACGAGACCGCCGACGAGCGCCGACGCGATCCCGAAGGGCCGCCCGCTGCGATCTCCGGCTCAGGCCGCCGGAAGCGGGGCAGCGGTGGTGTCCACGATCAGGCGCGCCTGCGCGGCCTCGGGCAGTCCGGCCCGGGTGAAGATCTCCAGCGCCTCGCGGGAATGTGCCAGCGCGTCGTCACGGTGGCCGGCGTCGAGCGAGATGCGGGCGTGGATCAGCAGGGCGTAGCCCTGGTCCCGGTAGCGGTCGGGCACGGTGCGAAAGTGGGCCACCGCTCTGGCCGCCGCGTCCAGCGCGGGCCCGGTGCGGCCGAGACCGTTCAGGGTGTCCGCGTACCGGTAGCGTGCCTGGGCCTGCTGGCCCGGTATCCGTACGGTTTCGCAGAGGTCGAGGCACTCCTCGTAACTGGCCAGCGCCTCGTGCAGGCGGCCCAGTTCGTGCAGGGCCTGGCCGCGGACGCACAGCGCGTGTGCGACACCGTGGTGGTCCGCCAGCGCGCGCAGCGCGTCCAGTGCCTCCTCGCAGGCGGGCAGCGCCTCGGCTGCGCGACCGCCGCGGATCCTGGCCAGCGCGGCGTTGAGCGTGATGGTCAGCGCGCCCGAGCGGTGCCCCTGCTCCCGGGCCAGGGCGAACGCCCGGTCGAAGCACTCGGCCGCGTCGTCGTAGCGCTGCTCGAACTGGGCGATGACGCCCAGGTCGTTGTACGCCTGCTGGAGGATGGCGCGGTCGCCGGCCTGGAGGCACGCCTCCACCGCCAGGTGGGAGTTGGCGCGCGCGTGGGTCAACCGGGTGGCCTGGAGGGCCGCGTTGCCGCAGATGAAACGGGCGCGTCCGGCCGCGCGGTGGTTCCCGCTCAGCTCCGCGGCCCGGGCGAGCGCCTCGGCGGTGACGGCTATGCGTGCGTACGGGATGTCCTGGCCGAACGAGCTGAGGGCCACCAGGAGGTCGGCGGCCACCGTCAGCAGCTCCGCTTCGGCGCCGTCCTGCCGTCGGAGCACGAGCTGTACGGCATGGAGCGCGAAGTCGAACTCCGCGACGACCCAGGCGCGGGCCTCGGCCAGGTCCCCGAGCCGTTCGGCGCCCGGCTCCGCGGTCGTGGCGGTGATCGTGCTGTGCACCGGGTCCCCGGGCACGATCCGCTGGAAAGCCTCGGCGGCCATTCCCATCAGGTGGTGGAGCAGACGACGCCGCACCGCGCCGTCGTCCTCCGCCGGGGGATCGGTGTGCGGTCCGGTCAGGTTCAGCGCGAAGTCCCGGCCGAGTTCGTGGTGCCGGTACCGGCCGGGTTCCGGCGATTCCAGCAGCGCGGCGTCGACCAGCGCTTCCAGCAGCGTCTCGGCGTCCGCCTCCGCCAGGTCCAGCGCCGCGGCCGCGGCGGCCAGGCCGATGCTCGGCCGGGCCACGGGGGCCAGTCGGCGGAACACCGCCGCCTGCCGGTCCGTCAGCTGGCGGTAGCCGAGTTCGAAGACGGCGGCGACTGCCAGGTCGTCGGCCCGCAGCTCGGCCAGTCGCCGCCGTTGGTCGGCCAGCCGGACCACGAGGTGTGCCACCGTCCAGCCCGGCCGGGCCGCCAGCCGTGCGGCCACGATGCGCACCGCCAGCGGCAGCTGGGCGCACGCGCCGACGAGCGCGGCCGCGGCGGCCCCTTCCCGGTCGACCCGCTCCGGGCCCACGATCTGCCTCAGCAGGCCCAGGGCTTCCGCCGGGCTGAACTCCGTCAGCTGGACGTGGCTGCCCGACAGCAGGCCGGCGAGGCGGGCCCGGCTGGTCACCATCACCGCGCACCGGGCGGACCCCGGGAGCAGGGGTTTGACCTGGGCGGCGTCGCGCGCGTCGTCGAGCAGGAGGAGCACCCGGCGTCCGTCGAGGACCGTCCGGAACAGCCGGGCCCGGTCCTCCAACGAGCCGGGTATCTCCCGCCGAGGCACCCCCAGGGCGGACAGGAGACTGGCCAGGACCGTTCCCGGATCGGCCGGGTCCGTGCCGGTGCCGCGCAGGTCGGCGTAGAGCTGGCCGTCGGGGAACTCCTCCTTGACCTGATGCGCCGCCCGCAGGGCCAGCGCGCTCTTGCCGATGCCGCCCATCCCGCTGATGGTGGCGACGGCCAGGGCGGTGCGGTCCCGGTCGGCGAGGGCGTCCGACAGGGCGGCGAGTTCGGCGGTCCTGCCGGTGAAGTCGGCGATTCCGGCAGGGAGTTGGGCAGGGCGGACGAAGGGGGCCGGACCCGGCTCCCCGGCGTCGCCGGCCTCCGCCGGCGCCGGCGCCGCCCCGGTGCCGACGGGCGCCGGTACCGGGGCGGCCAGTTCGGGGTCGCAGGCCAGGATCCGGCCGTGCAGCGCGCGGAGTTCGGGGCCCGGGTCCAGCCCGAGCTGGTCCGCCAGCACCTCGCGCGCCCTGGCGAACACGGCCAGGGCGTCGCCCTGACGCCCGGCAGCGTACAGCGCGCGCATCAGGAGCCCGTACGGCCGCTCGCGCAGCGGCTCCTCGTGGATGAAGCCGGTCAGTTCAGGGACCGCCTGGGCGTGCCGCCCCAGCAGGACGTCGAGGTCGAAGCGCTCCTCCAGCAGGTGGAGGCGCAGCTCGGACAAGCGGGAGCGCTGGTTCTGCGCGAACGGCCCCGGAACCCCCGCCAGCGGCTCTCCCCGCCACAGCGAGACGGCCTCGGCCAGCGACTCGGCGGACGCGTCGTAGCGGCCCGCCTCGCGAGCCCGCGCCGCGTCGGCGGCCAGCTGTTCGACCCGGAAGGCGTCGACCGACGCCGGCGGCACCGCGAGCCGATAGCCGTCGTTCGCGGACGCCAGCACCTGCGGATCGCCGCCACCGCCCTCCAGGAGCTTGCGCAGCCGCCACACGTACGTCCGCAGGATCATCACCGCGGATTCCGGTGCCGCCTCGCCCCACACGGCGGTGATCAGTTCGTGGAGGGGAACGACGTTGCCCGAACGGAGAGCCAGCGCGGCCAGGGTCGCCTGCTGCTGGGGCGGGCCACCGGACACGACGGGCCCGCTGACGCGTATGCCCACAGGTCCGAGCACGAAGAATTCCACAGTCCCCCCGAGAGGCCGCACAGCTCTCACCGGCGGCTGGTCTCCAGTCCTGGGTGCGCGCCGGTGTACGGGCGTCATCCTAAGGGTCGAGATCATGACATTGGCACGTCACCCGTCGGGCGGGTCCTGCTCACGGCCGGGAACGGTCAGACCCAGCCGAGCCGGGCCGCGCGCAGGCCGGCCTCGAAGCGGCTGCGGGCGCCGAGCCGCTCGATGATCGACGCCATGATCCGCCGGGCGGTGCGGGCCGAGATGTGCAGTTGGCCCGCGGCGGACTCGTCGGTGTGGCCCTGGGCGAGCAGGGCCAGCAGACAACGTTCCTGCTCGTTCGGCACGTAGGAGGCGTCGGAGGCGTCGCTGCCGAGTGGTACGGCCGCTCCCCACTCCCGCTCGAACAGGGCGAGCAGCGGGGCGATCATGCCCGGTGCGGAGAGGAAGAGCGCGCCCTTGCGGCTGTCCCCGGGATCGATCGGCACCAGGGCGTACGTCCGGTCGACCACCACCATGCGGGTCGGCAGCGCGGCGGCCGTACGGAACTCACCGCCCCGCCGGACCAGCGCGCGGGTGTAGCGCAGGGTCGCGGCGTCGCCGCGGACGGCGTCCAGGCCGATGGTGCGGATCGCCACGCCGCGCTGCAGGACGAGGGCGTCGTTGCGCAGGGCGGCCTCCAGCGCGGCGGGGGACTGGGGCCCGCCGGGCATGAAGGTCAGGATCTCGTTCCCGGCCTCCAGGGCCAGACGCTCCAGCCGCCGCTGCACCGCGTCGAGTCCGGCCAGCCGCTCGACACCGTCCGCCTGCTGGGCGCCGCCGCCCGCGCCGGCCAGGATCCTGATCAGGGCCTGCTGGCTGCCCGCCGCCTGGCGGTGGCTCCGGACCAGTTCCTCGTGCTGCTGCTCCAGCAGCCGCTTCATTCCGAGGACCGGGTCCACGACGGTGAACCTGCTGGGACCGTCGAAGGACGCCTGGACCAACTGCAGCGCGAACAGCCGGTCGAGGCAGTCGCGGATGCGGTCGGGCCCGACGTCCAGCTTGGCCGCGAGCTCGTCCACGCCCAGCGCCGTGTGGCTGAGCATCTCTTCGTACACCGTCCGGTCCAGCGTCTCCAGGCAGAGCGTCACGGACACCGCCTTCCCTCCTGTGGTCACCCGGTGGATCGGCGTCCAGCCTGCACGCCGGGCATCTACGAGCGATACACGCCCGGGTCTACGCGGATGAGCGGGTGTCACAAAGCGGCCTGGACGGTTTTGCCGGTCCTGAACCCGTTCCCCCGGAGGAATCCGGGCGGCGAGGATGGACACGTCGCTCCGGCCGGTGCCGGGCGCCCGCCGGGGGCTCACCCGGCCACCTCTCTCCCACTTCCGATGAGGGCACCGCCATGACTTCTCGCATCCACGTCGTCCGTGCGGCCTGCGCCGCTGCCATCGTCCTGGCGACCGCCGCCGCCGGGCAGTCCGGTGGGCAGTCCGGTGGGCAGGGGCACCCGCAGGCGCGTGCCGCGGGGGCGCTCCACACGGCAGGACCGGCCGCGGCCGCCGACGGCCTCATCTGGGACTGACGCAGCCCGGCGTGGAGCTGACCCTCATCGCCCTCACCCCTGCCGGCCCGGTCGCGGTCCGCCCGCCGGACCGCCGCCGCATCATCGACCTGCTCTGGGCCGCGGCAGCCCCCGGGGAACGCCTGGAGCACGTCAGCGTGCAGGTCCGCCCGCACGGCATCCGCCTGGGGCTGTTCACCGTGGCGACGCCCGGACAGACTGCCGGCGCCGCCGCGCTGGCCATCTGCCGCCGCGCGCTCGCGAGCTCACCTCCGCTCAGCGGCTGGCACATCGCCGGCGAACCGTCCCTTCGACAAGACGCCATCCGTCACAAGACGCAACAGGAGCATCCGTGACCAATCCCTTCGAGGACGAGGACGCCACCTACCTCGTCCTGGTCAACGAGGAGAACCAGCACTCCCTGTGGCCCGCCTCCCTCGCGGTCCCCCCGGGCTGGACGGCCACCCACGGCCCGGCCGGACGCCAGGACTGCCTGGACCACATCGAGAACACGTGGACCGACCTGCGCCCGGCGAGCCTGATCGCCGCCCTCAAGGAGGCGTGACCCGATGCCGATCCAGCGCACCGCCCGCCCCCGGCACTACCTGATGTGCCGCCCCTCCCACTTCACCGTCGACTACCGCATCAACCCGTGGATGGATCCGGCCAAGCCGACCGACACGGCGCTGGCCGTCCTGCAGTGGGAACGGCTGTACGCCCTCTACCAGGAGCTCGGTCACACCGTCGAACTGGTGGAGCCCGTACCCGGCCTGCCCGACATGGTCTACTCCGCCAACGGCGCCACGGTCCTGGACGGCCGTGTGCTGGTGGCCAGGTTCCGGCACGCCGAACGCGCCGCCGAGGCGCCCGCCTACCAGGCGTGGTTCGAGCGGCACGGCTACACCGAGGTGCACACCGCCCGCCACGTCAACGAGGGCGAGGGCGACTACCTGGTCGCCGGCGACCGGATCCTGGCCGGCACCGGCTTCCGCACCGACCCGGACGCGCACGCCGAGGCCGAGCAGGTGCTGGGCCTCCCGGTGGTGAGCCTGACCCTGGTGGACCCGCGCTTCTACCACCTGGACACCGCGCTCGCCGTGCTCGACGACGACGAGATCATGTACTTCCCGGGCGCCTTCTCGCCGGAGTCCCGCGAGATCCTGCGCGAGCTGTACCCCGACGCGCTCCTCGCCACCGAGGCCGACGCCGAGGCCTTCGGGCTGAACGCGATCTCCGACGGGCGCCACGTGCTGCTGTCCCAGACCGCGCGCGACCTCATGGACCGGCTGGCCGAGCGCGGGTTCGAGCCGATCGGCGTCGACCTCTCCGAGCTGTTCAAGGGCGGCGGCAGCGTCAAGTGCTGCACCCTGGAGCTGCGCCACGCCGCACCGGCCCCGGGCGGTGTGCAGTGACCGGCGCACCGACGGACAGCTCACCGGTGAGCAGCGCCCTCGACTGGCGCACGGAACCGGGTGCCCCCGCCACCGTCCAGGCACCCGAACTGGCCGACGCGGCCGAAGCCCGCGCCTGGCTCGCGGACCACCACGACGCCCTGCGGGCCGGACTGCACCGTTACGGGGCGGTGTACCTGCGCGGGCTGCCGGTCCGCAGCGTGGAGGACTTCGCCCTGGTCCGCGACGAGCTGATCCCCCGGGCGACCCCGTACCGGGAGAAGGCCACTCCGCGCAGCGACTTCGGCGGCGGGGTCTTCTCCTCCACGGACCTGCCCGCCGGGCAGGCGATCAGGCCGCACAACGAGAACAGCTACACCCTGACCTTCCCGGGGCTGCTGCTCTTCGGCTGCCTGACCGCGCCCGAGGAGGGCGGCGCCACCCCGGTCGCCGACTGCCGCGAGGTGCTGCGCGCCCTCCCGGCCGAGCTGGTCGGGCGGATGCGCGCATCCGGCTGGATCCTGACCCGCACCTACTCGGAAAGCCTCTCGGTCGCCTGGCAGTCCGCGTTCGGGACGGAGTCCCCCGAGCAGGTCGAGACGTACTGTGCCGAGAACCACATCTCCTGCGCCTGGGACGCGGACGGGCGTCTGCGCACCAGCCAGGTGCGGCCCGGGATCGTCCGGCACCCGCACACCCGAGAGGAGGTGTGGTTCAACCACCTGGCGTTCTGGAGCCAGTTCTCCCTGGACGACGAGATCCGCGACGTCATGCTGGACGAACTCGGGCCGAACGGCCTCCCGTTCAACACCGGTCTCGGCGACGGCATCCCGCTGACGGCGGCGGACCTGGAGATCATCAACACCGCGTACGACAACGCCACCGTGCGCCGCGCCTGGCAGCCGGGCGACCTCCTGCTGGTCGACAACGTCCTGACCGCGCACGCCCGCGACCCCTTCCGGGGCGAGCGCCGGGTCGTGGTCGCCATGGGCGAGCCGGTCTCGGTGTACGACTGCGAACCGACCGTCGCCCCGAGCGCGACCGCCGCCACGGCGGTGTCCCATGGCTGACCCGCAGGCCCTGGTGCGCCGGTTCGTGCAGAGCACCCGGTCGTTCCCGGACCGGGCCGCGGTGCACGGCGCCGACGGGACCCTCACCTTCGCCGAACTGGGCGAGCGCACGGCCCGGCTGGCCGGGGCGCTGCGCGCGCTCGGCATCGGCCGCGGCGACCGGGTGGGGGTGAGCGTGCCCAGGGGAACGGACTGGGTCGTGGCACCCCTGGCCGTATGGCGGGCGGGCGCCGCCTACGTGCCGCTCGATCCGGCGTACCCCGACGACCGGCTCGCCTTCGTGGCCGCCGACGCCGGACTGCGCGCGGTGATCTCGGACACCGGCCGGCCCTCGTGGGCTGACGGCCTGCCGGTGCTGAGCCCCCACC
Organism: Kitasatospora sp. NPDC059648; assembly: GCF_042734825.1. Lineage (NCBI taxonomy): Bacteria > Bacillati > Actinomycetota > Actinomycetes > Kitasatosporales > Streptomycetaceae > Kitasatospora > Kitasatospora sp. NPDC059648. Next base: position 70,170 of record NZ_JBHWDU010000022.1, read on the forward strand.
AGCCGGCCGGGCCCGACGAGGAACCGGCCGACGTCGTGGGCGGCTCGCCCGCCCCGGCGTACGTCATCTACACCTCAGGGTCGACCGGACGTCCCAAGGGGGTGGAGGTCGCGCACGCCAGCGTCGCCGCACTGGTGGCGGCCCTGGAGGAGCGCGGCGTCTACCCGGCCGGGCACCGGGTGGTCGGATGGAACGCCAGCCTGTCCTTCGACGCGTCCGTGCAGCAGTGGGTCAGGGTCTGCCGGGGCGACACCCTGGTCGTCCTGACCGACGAGGACCGCACCGACCCCGGCCGGCTGGACGCGCTGCTCGACGAGCACGCCGTGACGGACCTCGACTCCACCCCGTCCCACTGGCAGCTGATCGGTCCGCGGCTGCGGCCCGGCCGGGCCCTGCGGCTGCTGCTCGGCGGCGAGCCGGTGCCCGAGCAGCTGTGGCGGTCGCTGGCCCGGGCGGAGTCGCTGGAGGCGTGGAACCTCTACGGTCCGACCGAATGCACCGTCGATGCCACCGCGACCCGCATCACCGGGGACGCCCCACGCCTCGGCGACGGCCTGGCCCACGTGCGCGCCCATGTACTCGACGGCACGCTCAGGCCCGCCACCAGGGGAGAGCTGTACCTGGCCGGTCCGGCCGTGGCCGTCGGGTACGTCGGGCGGCCGGGACTGACCGCCGAGCGGTTCGTCGCGGATCCGTTCGCCGCCGACGGCACCCGGATGTACCGCACCGGGGACGAGGTCCGGCGCCGGCCGGACGGCGCACTGGAGTTCCTCGGCCGCACCGACCGCCAGACCAAGATTCGCGGGTTCCGCGTGGAGCCCGGCGAGTTGGAGGACCGGCTGCGCGCACACCCCCATGTCACCGCCGCCGTCGCCGTGCCGCGCTCGGGCCCGGACGGGGACACCTTCCTCGCGGCCTACTACGTCCCGGCACCGGGAGGGACGGTGAGCGGCGACGAACTGCGTGCGCACTGTGCCGCCACGCTGCCCGGGCACCTCGTACCGTCCGCCCTCGTGCAGATGGACGCGCTGCCCCTGACTCCCAACGGCAAGGTGGACACCGCCGCGCTGCCCGCCGTCACGTCGGTGCCGACCACCGCCGCACAGCCCCTCCGGACCGAACTCGAACGGCTGATCGCCGACGTCTGGGCCGATGTGCTGGGCCGCGAAACCGTCCACGCGGACGAGAACTTCTTCGCCCTCGGCGGCCACTCGCTGGTGGCGCTGCGGGTGGTCTCCCGCCTCAAGCGGGACGCCGGGATCGTGCTGCGGACCAAGGACGTCTACCGGTTCCCCCGGCTGAGGGACCTGGCCCGCCACGCGGAGTCGGTCCGTGCGGGAGCGGCCTCGTGAGCGCCCCGGACACCACCGTGGTGCGCCTGAAGCACAGCCGTGACCCGGCCCGCACCCTGGTGTGCCTCGGCTTCTGCGGCGGCGGCACCGCGACCTACCACTCCTGGATCCCGGCGCTGCCGCACGACGTCGACCTGGTGGCGATCTGCTACCCGGGGCGTGAAGGGCGCTTCGCCGAGGAGTACGCGCAGACCTGGACCGAGCTCGCCGCGGACGCCGCGCGGGGCGTCGCCTCGGTCGCGGAGCAGGGACCGTACGTCCTGTTCGGCCACAGCATGGGCGGCTGGATGGCCTTCGACGTCACCGCCCGGCTCGCGGCGGCGGGCGTCCCCGCGCCGCAGGCGCTGGTCGTCTCCGCATGCAACGCCCCGGACCGGGGGGTGACCGACCGGGACCGCTTCCTGGCCCAGGGGCAGCGCGACGACGAACTGCTGGACTGGATGCGCACCCACGGCCTGCTGCCCGATCACGTCCTCGAAGAACCCGAACTCACCGAGATGGCCGTGGAGTTGATGCGTGCCGACCTGTGCGCGCGGGACACCTTCCGCTACACCCCGGGGGCCCGGATCGACGTGCCGCTCCAGGTGTTCTCCGGCGACCGGGACCCGGTGATCGGGGACGACGTCGCCTCCCGCTGGGCGGGTCTGACCAGCGGAGCGTTCCGCCACGACGTCCTCCCGGGAGGCCACTTCTACACGCCCGAGACCTGGCGCGACCTCCCGACCCGGATCGCCTCGCTCACGCCTCCCGCCACCGCCGCCCTCTGACGAACGGCCAACCATGACCTTCTCTCCCGCATTCGGCATCAGCCATGTCGAGTTCCACGTCGCCGACGTCGACTCGGCCGCGGCCGAGCTGACCGACCGCTACGGCTTCCGCCCGGTGGCCCGCGCCTCCTCCGCGCACGCGCAGTCCCTCGCACTGCGCCAGGGCCGCATCGTCCTCGTCCTCACCGAGGCCCGCTCGCCGCACCACCCGGGCGCCGGCTACGTCCTGGCCCACGGCGACGGCGTGGCCGACATCGCGCTGACCGTGGCCGACGTACCCGCCGTCTTCGACGAGGCGGTCTCCCGCGGGGCGGTGCCGCTCGCCGTGCCGCGCCGCCACCCCGACGGCCGGACCACGGCGGTGCTGGCCGGCTTCGGCGACGTGGTGCACACGCTCGTCGATCCCGGGCCCACCGCACTCCCGCCGGGCTTCACCGCGCTGCCGGACGCCGCGCAGGACCGCGGCGACGAACTCCTGGAGGAGATCGACCACTTCGCCGTCTGCCTGCCGTCCGGGGAACTGGAGCGCACGGTGGACTTCTACACGCGGGTGCTCGGCTTCCGCATGGTCTTCCAGGAGCTGATCAGGGTCGGTGCCCAGGCCATGGACTCCAAGGTGGTGCAGAGCGCCTCCGGCGAGGTCACCCTGACCCTGATAGAGCCCGACACGAGCGCCGAGCCCGGCCAGATCGACCGCTTCCTGGCCGAACACGGCGGCGCCGGCGTCCAGCACGTGGCCTTCGCCTCCCGCGACATCGTCCGGGCCGTCGGCACGCTGCGCGAGCGCGGCGTCGAGTTCCTGAGCGTTCCCGACGCCTACTACACGATGCTCGCCGACCGCCTCGAACTGACCCGGCACAGCACCGCCGAGCTGCACGGGATCAGCGTCCTGGTCGACGAGGACCACGACGGCCAGCTGTTCCAGATCTTCACCCGCTCCACCCATCCGAGGCGCACGCTGTTCCACGAGGTGATCGAGCGCTTCGGCGCCCGCACCTTCGGCAACGGCAACATCAAGGCGCTGTACGAAGCCGTCGAGGCGGAGCGCCTGAGCGCCGGGGCGGTGCCGCGGTGAGCGCTCACGGCACGGGCCGCGACCCCGTACGGCTGGAGGAGTTCGCCGAACTCGCCTGCCGGACACTTCCCCGGGAGGTCTGGGACTTCATCGAGGGCGGCAGCGGCGAGGAACTGACCCTGGCCGCCAACCGCGCCGCACTGGACCGGATCGGGATCGTACCCCGGGTCCTCGTCGGCGGGACGGAGTGCGGCACCGCAACCGAACTCCTCGGCGCCCGCGCGGCCCTTCCGGTCGCCGTCGCACCGATGGCCTACCAGCGGCTGGTCCACCCCGAGGGCGAACTCGCCACCGCCCGCGCGGCCGCGGCCGCGGGCGTGCCGTTCACCGTGAGCACGCTGAGCAGCCAACCGGTCGAGGCCGTCGCCGCGCTGGGCGGCACCACCTGGTTCCAGCTCTACTGCCAGCAGGACCGGGCGGCCACGACGGAACTGGTCCGGCGCGCCGAGGAAGCCGGCTGCGCGGCGCTGATGGTCACGGTGGACGTGCCCTCGATGGGCCGCCGGCTGCGCGACCTGCGCAACGGCTTCGCGCTGCCCGCCGACGTGGCGGCCGTCCACTTCGACCCGGCCGGTACCCGCCGGGCCCGGGCCCGGCAGCCCGGTGTCTCGGCGGTGGCGCAGCACACGGCCGAGACCTTCGCCCGCTCCCTGGGCTGGGACGACCTCGCCCGGCTCCGCGGCGAGACGCGGCTGCCCCTGATCGTCAAGGGGATCCTCGATCCGGGCGACGCCGCCACCGCCGCCTCCGTCGGCGCCGACGCCATCGTCGTCTCCAACCACGGCGGCCGCCAACTGGACGGCGCGGTGGCCAGCGCGGACATGCTGCCCGCCGTACGCGAAGCCGTCCCCACCCGCTGCCAGGTGCTGCTGGACAGCGGGATCCGCAGCGGCACCGACGTCCTCAAGACCCTGGCACTCGGCGCGAGCGGCGTCCTGCTGGGCCGACCCGTCCTGTGGGGCCTGGCCGCCGACGGCGAGCAGGGGGTGAGCCGGGTCCTGCGCCTGCTGCGCACCGAGCTGCGCTCCGCCCTGGAGCTGTCCGGCTGCACCGGCCCGGCCGACGCACCGTGGCTCTCGGTCCGGGGGGCGGCCCGATGACCGCACCCGCGGTACTGGACCGCGCGGATCTGCACGCCTCGCTCGCCGACCCCGCCCTGCTGTCGATGAACTTCCTCAACGAGGTGGCCGGGCGCTTCCCCGAGGCGGTCTCCTTCGCCCCCGGCCGGCCCACCGAGGACCTCTTCGACCCTGCCGATCTGCACCGCTACCTCGACACCTACCGCCGCCACCTGACCGAGCACAAGGGCTACGACGAGGCCCGGGTACGGCGGGAGCTGTTCCAGTACGGCCGCACCAAGGGAATCGTCCACGAACTCATCGCCCGGCAGCTCGAACAGGACGAGGGCATCACCGTGGACCCGGCGGCCATCGTGGTCACCGTGGGCGCCCAGGAGGCACTGTGGCTGGTGCTGCGAGCCCTGCGGGCGAGCGAACGTGACGTCGTGCTCGCGGTGGACCCCACCTACGTCGGTCTGACCGGCGCCGCCCGGCTGGTGGACCTGCCCGTGCGGCCGGTCCACGAAGGCCCCCGGGGTGTTCGCCCCGAGGACGTGCTGGACCGGATCCGGGAGGTCCGCGCGGCGGGGGAGCGGCCCCGGGCGCTCTACCTGGTGCCCGACTTCTCCAACCCCAGCGGCCACTCCATGGACGTGCCCACCCGTCGCCGGCTGCTGGAGATCGCCGCCCAGGAGGACATCCTCCTCCTGGAGGACAACCCCTACGGCTACTTCCAGGCAGCCGAGAGCGGCAGGCCCCCGACGCTGAAGGCGCTCGACACCGGGCAGCGCGTGGTCTACCTCGGGTCGCTGGCGAAGACCTGCTTCCCCGGCGCCCGGGTGGGATTCGCCGTGGCGGACCAGCGCGTGGCGGGTCCGGAGGAGACCCTGCTCGCCGACGAGCTGTCGCGGGCCAAGAGCATGGTCACCGTCAACACCTCACCGGTGAGCCAGGCCCTGGTGGGAGGCATGCTGCTGGAAAACGGCGGCAGTCTGCTGCACGCCAACCGGCGCCAGATCGGCGTCTACCGGCGCAACCTCCGCTGTCTCCTCCAGGGCCTGCACCGGCGCTTCGCCGAACTGCCCGGGGTGCGCTGGAACACCCCCGCGGGCGGCTTCTTCGTGGTGCTCACCGTGCCGTTCCCCGTCACCGACGAACTGCTCGAACACGCCGCCGTACGGCACGGCGTGCTCTTCACCCCGATGCGCCACTTCAGCGACAACGACCGGACCCTCCGCCAACTGCGGCTTTCCTGCAGCTCCCTGACCCCTGACCAGATCGAGGCGGGGCTGGACCGGCTGGCCGCCCTGATCGCCGAGCGCACCTCGACGCCGGGTGCCTGACCCCGCGACGGACACGACCCGAGAAGGGACTTCCATGTACACCGAAGCGAGCGGTTCACGGCGGTCGCTCATCCACCCCCTGCTCGCCGCCGTCCGCCGCCACCACGCCTCGGTGGCAGTCGTCGACCGCGGTGTCCGGCACACCTACGCCGAACTCGACCAGCTGTCCGCCGAGATCGCCGGCGGCCTCGCCGCCCGAGGCCTGGGACCGGGCAACGTCGTCGCCGTCCACGGCCACCGGTCCTGGACACGCTGCGCCGCCGTGCTCGGCGCCTGGCGGGCCGGAGCCGGCGTGGTGTGCGTCGACCCCGGCATGCCCGCGCCCCGGGCCGCGAAGATCACCCGGTTCAGCGACCTCGTGCTGCGCGCCGACGACGCCGGTCCGGCCGGCCCGGACAGCGGCGGGCACACCGTCGACGAGGTGCGCGGCACCCCGCTGGAGGCACCCCGCGAAGGACCGGTCGGCTACGTCATCCCCACCTCGGGATCCACCGGCGAGCCCAAGTCGGTGGCCGTGCCGCCGGGAGTCCTGGCCGCCCTCGGCGACTGGCACGTCCGGCACTGGTCCTACGACCGCCCGCCGCACACCCTGCAGGCGGCGTCCATCGGCTTCGACGTGGGCTACGAGGAACTCGTCGCCACCTGGCTCGCCGGAGCCCGGCTGGTCGTCGTGGACGACCACCAGCGCCAGGACCCCTTCACGCTGATGGACGTGATCCGCGAGCACCGGGTGGCCCGGCTCTTCCTGCCGGTGGTCGGCCTGCACGCGCTGGCCACGGCCGCCGCGTTCGAACCGGACGCGATGCCCGACCTGCGGGAGATCGCCGTGGCGGGCGAGCGCCTGGTCGTCAACGCCGAGGTGCGCAGCTTCTGCGCGTCGGGCGGCATCACCCTGGTCAACGAGTACGGGCCCAGCGAGACCCACGTCGTCACCCAGCACCGGCTGACGCCCCACCAGGCCGCCGACTGGCCGGACCACCCGCCGATCGGACGCGCGGTCGCCGGAGCGGAACTGCTCCGCCACGCGGACGGCGTGCTGCGGCCCTTCGCCCCGGGCGAGGAGGCCGAACTGATGGTCGCCGGCGACAGCGTCGGCCTCGGCTACCTCGGCGACCAGCAGCTCACCGACGCCAGGTTCCGCACCCTGCCGCACGACGACGGCACGGCGCGCCGCTGCTACGCCACCGGCGACCTGGTCCGCTTCGACGGCACCGACTTCCACTTCGTGGCACGGGCCGACGACCAGCTCAAGGTGAACGGCTACCGCGTCGAGCCCGGCGAGGTCGAAGCGGTCCTCAACGCGCTGCCGGGCGTGCGCCGGGCCGTGGTGGTGGCCGTGGAGGTCGCCGGCTCCCGCCGGCTCGCCGCCGCCTACACCCCGACGGCAACCGACGGCACGCAGGCCGAACTGCTCGCCGCGCACTGCGCCGCGCACCTGCCCGCGTACATGGTGCCCAGGCACTTCCACGCGCTGGAGGAACTGCCGGTGACCGCGAACGGAAAGGTCGACCGGGCACGGCTGCGCACGCTGTTCGGCACGGTCCGCACCGCCTGAGAAGCCCGCGACAGAACGAGAACGAGCGAGAACAGGGCAGACAACGATGGAGAACGACGTGACGACGCCGGAGCAGATCCTCTGCGGCGTACTGGCGGACCTGTTCGCGATACGGCAGGTCGGGCCGCGGGACGGCTTCGTCCGGCTGGGCGGCGACAGCATCATCGCCGTCCAGGTCGTCGGCGCCGCCCGCCGGGCCGGACTGGCCGTCACCGTCCGCGACGTGCTGACCCAGCCGGACGTGGCGGCCCTGGCCGCCACCGCCCGACCGCTGGCGCCCGCCCGCCGGGCCGGCGAGGACGACGGCATCGGGGCTATCCGGCCGACGCCGATCATGCACTGGCTGCGTGAGCGCGGCGGACCGGCCGACAGCTACTACCAGTTCCTGGTGGTGCGCACCCCGGCGGAACTGACCGAGGTGGCCGCGCACTCGGTGCTGCAGGCCGTCCTCGACCGCCACGACATGCTCCGGCTGCACACGGTCGACGGAGTGCCGCACACCCGGGCGGTCGGGACCGTCAGGGCCGAGGACTGTCTCGTCCGGATCCGAACCGACGGCGCGGAAACCGCCCGCGACGTCGAACGGGAGGTGCACGCGGCACGGGACCGCCTGTCGACCGAGGACGGCGTGCTCGTCCGGGCCGTCTGGTTCGACGCGGGCCCGGCCCGGCCCGGCCGCCTCGCCCTCGTCGTCAACCACCTGGTCGTCGACGGAATCTCCTGGCGGGTGCTGACCGGCGACCTGGCGCAGGCATGGGCGGCGGTCACGGCCGGCCGCGCGCCACGCCTCGACCCCGTGCCCACCTCCTTCCGCCGCTGGTCCGAACTGCTCGCGGCGGAAGCCGCCGACGACCGGAGCGCCGCCGAACTCCCGTACTGGAACGACGTGCTGCGCCCGGGAGCCGGCACCATGGGCCGCCGCCCCCTCGACCCGGCCCGCGACCACGAGGATCTGGCCGCACACCTCGTCCTGAGCCTCCCCGCCGCCACGGTCGGACCGCTGCTGACGTCGGTGCCCGAGCGACTGGGCGCGGACACCAACGAGCTGCTGCTGACCGGCCTCGCCCTCGCCCTCGCCCGGTGGCCCGTCTGCGGGCCGAGCCTCCTGGTGGACCTGGAGGGACACGGCCGCGAGGAGATCCCCGCCGAGGCCGATCTCTCCCGCACGGTCGGCTGGTTCACCACCCTCTTCCCCACCCGCTTCGCGCTGGACGGACTGGACGCACCCGACGCCGAGCACGGCGGCCCCACCGTCGCCCTCGCCCTGCGGCGGGTGAAGGAACAGCTGCGCGCGATCCCCCGCAAGGGGCTCGGCTACGGCCTGCTGCGCCACCTCGACCCGCACGCCCGCCGGGTGCTGGCCGCCACGGACCCGGCGCAGCTCGGCTTCAACTACCTCGGCCGTTTCGGCGGGGCGGGCGACGCCGACTGGCAGCTGCTGCCCGAGTACGGTGCCCGGCTGGACGCCCCCGGCCCCGGCATGCCCATGGCGCACCCCGTCGAGGTCAACGCGTTCGTCCTCGACTCGGCGGACGGGCCCGTCCTGCACGCCGACTGGGCCTGGGCGCCGGGCGTGCTCGACGAGACACAGGTACGCGCACTCGCCGAGTCCTGGTTCCGGATGCTCACCGCCCTCGTCGCGTACGCCGCCCGTCCGGACGCCGGCGCCGCGGTCGCCGCCGATCTCACGCTCTCCACGATCGACCAGGACGAGCTGGACGATCTCGCAGCCGCCCTCGACGTCCTCTGACGCACTCCAGAAAGCGAACCCAGCCCATGAACACCAGCCAGCCGGCGATCGAGGACGTCCTGCCGCTCTCCCCGCTGCAGGAGGGCATGCTCTTCCACTCCGGATACGACCCGGAGTCGAAGCACCTCTACATCGCGCAGTTCACGGTCGACCTGGACGGCGCGCTCGACCCGGACCGGCTCAAGGAGGCCGCCGACGTCCTGCTGCGCCGTCACGCCAACCTCCGGGTCGCCTTCACGCACCGCAGGAACGGCGACCCCGTCCAGGTGGTCCGCCGCGACATGCCGCTGGCCTGGCAGGAGTACGACCTCGGCGGCCTCGACGCGCCGGCCGCCGAGGCCCGCGCCGCCGAACTGACCGACCAGGACTGGGCCCTGGGCGTGGACAGCCGCCGCCCGCCGCTGCTGCGCTTCACCCTCGTCAGGCTCGGCGCCACCCGGCACCGGCTCCTGGTGACCGCCCACCACCTGCTCCTGGACGGCTGGTCGTTCGGCCTGCTCTTCCGCGAGCTGTTCACCCTCTACGGGAACGGCGAACTGCCGCCCGTCCGGCCGTACCGCACCTACCTGACCCACCTGGCGCAGCGCGACCGACCGGCGGCCGAGCAGGCCTGGCGCACCGTACTGGCCGGTCTCGACCAGCCCACCCGGCTCGCTCCGGGCGGCCAGGTGTCGCCCGGGGCCACCCCCGAGGACGTGGTCCTGCACCTGGACGAGCAGCGGACGGCGGCCCTGACCGCCCGGGCCCGGGAGTGCGGCCTACTGCTCACCAGCGTGATCCAGGGCGCCTGGGCCGTGCTGCTCGCGCGCAGCACCGGCCACGACGACGTCGTGTTCGGCTGCACGGTCAGCGGCCGGCCCGCGGAACTGGCCGGCTCCGACCGGATGATCGGCATGCTCATCAACACCGTGCCGGTCCGCGCCCGGATCGACGGATCCGCCCCGCTGCGCGAGACGTGCCGGGCGCTGCAGCACCAGCGCGCCGACCTGGCCGACCACGACCACCTCGGACTGACCGAGCTCCAGCGCCTGGCGGGCTCCCCGGTCGCCCTCTTCGACACGAACCTGGTCTTCGAGAACTTCCCGATGAGCGACTACGCGCTCGACCTGCCGGGCGTCGACCTGGACGCGCGGATCCGGTTCCGGGACACGACGCACTTCCCGCTCACCCTGGTGGTCGAGCCGGGCGCCTCACTCGGGCTCAGGCTCAGCCACCACCCCGAACTGCTCGACCGGGAGCGGGCGGCGGAGCTCGGCGCCCGGCTGGTGCGGCTGCTGGAGCGGTGGGCGGCCGACCCCGAAGCCCCGGTCAGTGCCCTCGACGCCCTCACCGACCAGGAGCGGGACCGCGTCCTCGTGGACTGGAACGACACCGCCGCCGACTTCCCCGCCCAAGCCCTGCCCGAACTGATCGAGGCCCAGGTCGCCCGCACCCCCGAGGCCACCGCCGTCGTCTTCGAGGGGCAGCACCTGAGCTACCGCGCGCTGGACGAGCGCGCCGGCCGCCTGGCGTCCGTGCTGACCGCCCGCGGCATCGGGCCCGAGAGCCTGGTCGCGGTCGCGCTGCCGCGCTCCCCGGACCTGATCGTCGCCCTGTGCGCCGTGCTCAAGGCCGGCGCCGCGTACCTGCCCGTCGACCTCGGCCAGCCCGCGGCCCGCAACCTCGGCATCATGGCGGACGCCGCTCCGGCCCTGCTGCTGAGTTCCGGCTGGCAGGCGCCGGGGACACCGACCCTGCGCCTGGACGCCCCGCTCCCCGAGGCCGAGCCCGCTCCCCGGCCCGCCCTCGACCCCCGCCACCCCGCCTACGCCATCTTCACCTCGGGCTCCACCGGCCGCCCCAAGGGGGCCCTCGTCTCCCACGAGGCCATCGTCAACCGGCTGGAGTGGATGCAGCGCACCTACCGGCTCGGTCCCGACGACCGCGTGCTGCAGAAGACGCCGTGCGGCTTCGACGTGTCGGTGTGGGAGTTCTTCTGGCCGCTGCTGACCGGCGCCACCCTGGTGGTGGCCCGGCCCGACGGTCACCAGGACCCTTCCTACCTGGCCGAGCTGATCGAACGCGAGTCCGTCACCACCGCGCACTTCGTGCCGTCCATGCTGGACGCGTTCCTGAGCGGGCCGGACGCGTCGCGGGCCCGCTCGCTGCGCCGGGTGATCAGCAGCGGCGAAGCGCTCTCCCCCCGCACCCAGGAGACGTTCTTCCGCACCCTCCCGGACACCGAGCTCCACAACCTCTACGGCCCGACCGAGGCCGCCGTCGACGTCACCCTCTGGGCCTGCCGGCCCGGCCCCGGCCCCGTCCCGATCGGACGCCCCGCCGCCAACACCCGCGCGTACGTGCTCGACGGCAGGCTCGAACCGGCCGCGCCCGGTACGGCCGGGGAGCTCTACCTGGCCGGCGTGCAGCTGGCACGCGGCTACCTCGGCCGGCCCGGCCTGACCGCCGAGCGGTTCGTGGCCTGCCCCTTCGCGCCGGGCGAGCGCATGTACCGCACCGGTGACCTGGTGCGCTGGCGCCCGGACGGCGTCCTGGAATACCTGGGACGCACCGACGACCAGGTGAAGATCCGCGGCTTCCGGATCGAGCTCGGCGAGGTGCAGAACGCCGCCGCGGGCTGCGACGGTGTCGCCCACGCGGCCGTCGTCGTCCGCGAGGACCGGCCGGGCGATCCGCGGCTGGTCGCCTACGCGGTGCCCGCCACGGGCGCCGGCCCGACGCCCGCCGCGCTGCGCCGCGCCCTGGCCGCCGTGCTGCCGGAGCACATGGTGCCGGCGGTGGTCGTCCTCGACGCCCTGCCGGTGACGCCGAACGGCAAGCTCGACCGGCGGGCCCTGCCCGCACCCGGCCACCGTACGGGCGGCCGTACCGGGCGCACCGCCCACGAGGAGGTCCTGGCAGGCCTGTTCGCCGCGGTGCTGGGCCTGCCCGAAGTCGGCGTGGACGACGACTTCTTCGACCTGGGCGGCCACTCCCTGCTGGCCATGCGCCTGGTGACCCAGGTGCGCGCCGCCCTCGGCGTGGAACTGGGGGTCCGCGAGGTCTTCAACACCCCCACGGTCGCGACCCTCGCCGCCCGCCTCGACGGCGCGGGCGGAGCCCGCCCGGCGCTGCGGCCCGCGCAGCGCCCCGCCCGGGTGCCGCTGTCCGCCGCCCAGCGGAGGCTGTGGTTCCTCGACCGCCTCGACGGGCCGAACCCCGCCTACCACAGCGCGGTGGCCGCCCGGCTCCGCGGCCCGGTCGACGTGTCCGCGCTGCGCGCGGCGCTGGCCGACCTCGCCGAACGGCACGAGATCCTGCGCACCGTCTACCCGGAGGTGGGCGGCGAGCCCTGCCAGCACGTGCTGCCCGCGGCCCCGCTGGAGCTGGAGGTCCTCGACGCCGCCCGGGCCGACGTCGCCGAGGTCGCGGGCCGCGCCTTCGACCTGGCCGCGGCCGCCCCGGTCCGCGCCGCCCTGCTGACGGCCGGGCCCGACGAGCACACCCTGGTCCTGGCGCTCCACCACATCGCCACCGACGGCGAGTCCTGGGGGCCGCTGCTCGGCGACCTCGCGGCGGCGTACGCGGCCCGGCGGGAGGGCCGGGAGCCGGACCGCGCACCGCTGCCGGCGCAGTACGCCGACTACACGCTCTGGCAGCGGGACCTGCTGGAGGGCGTGGGGGAGGAGCAGCTCGCCCACTGGCGCGAGGCGCTCTCCGGGCTGCCCGAGGAGCTGGCACTGCCCACCGACCGCCCCCGCCCGGCGGTGGCCGGCCCGGCGGGCGACGCGGTCGCCTTCGACCTGGACGCCGCACTCACCGGCGAGCTCGAAGCGCTGGCACGGGAACACGGCTGCACCCTGTTCATGGTGCTCCAGGCGGCGCTCGCGGTGCTGCTGTCCCGCCTCGGCGCGGGCACGGACATCCCGGTGGGAACGGTGGCCGCGGGCCGCTCGGACGAGGCGCTGGACGCCCTGGTCGGCTTCTTCGTCAACACCCTGGTCCTGCGCACCGACGTCTCGGGCGACCCCGTCTTCGGCGAGCTGCTGCGCCGGGTGCGGGAGACCGACCTGGCCGCGTTCGCCCACCAGGACGTGCCCTTCGAACAGGTCGTCGAGGCGGTCAACCCGCGCCGTTCGCTGGCCCGCCACCCCCTCTTCCAGGTGGCGCTGACCCTGCGGCGCGCGGCGTCCACGCCCGCCGTGGAGCTGGCCGGGCTCACCGCCGACACCGCGGAAGTCGACGTCACCGAGGCCGAGTTCGACCTCGCGTTCCAGTTCACCGAGGAGAGCGGCCCGGCGGGCGGGCTGCGCGCCGTGGCCAAGTACCGCACCGAGCTCTTCGACCGCGACACCGTCCGCACACTCGGCGCACGGCTGCGCACGGTCCTGGAGTCGGTGGTCTCCCGGCCGCGTGCACGGGTGTCGGAGCTGGAGCTGCTGCTGCCCGGGGAGCACACCCGGCTGGTCGGGGAGCGGCCGGCCGCCACGCCGTCGCGCCCGGACACCCCCGGGGGAGTCCACCTGGCGTTCACCCGCCAGGCGGCCCGCACCCCTGACGACGTCGCGCTCAAGGCCGGACCGGTCGAGCTGACGTACCGCGAGCTCGACGAGCGCGCGACGCGGCTCGCACACCGGCTGACCCGGATCGGTGTCGGCACCGAGACCCCGGTCGCCGTGCTGATGGGGCGTTCCCCCGACGTGGTCGTGGCGATGCTGGCCGTCCTCAAGGCCGGCGGCGCCTACGTACCTCTGCACACCGGTCACCCCACCGCGCGCATCCAGCGGATCCTCGACGACGCCGGCTGCCCGGTCCTGCTGGTGGACGAGCGGTTCCACCGACTGGGACTCGACTGCGGGCAGACCGTCCTCGTGAGCGGCGCCGAAGCCGACGGCCCGGCCGGAACCGGCGACAGCGACCCCGCCGCCCCGCCGGCGCGGTGCCGACCCGACCAGCTGGCCTACCTCATGCACACCTCGGGCTCCACCGGCGAACCCAAGGGCGTCGCCGTCACCCACCGGGGCGTCCTGGACCTGGTGGCGGACCGCGGCTGGCACACCGGCGGACGCCAGCGCGTGCTGTTCCACGCCCCGCACGCCTTCGACATCGCCGACTACGAGCTGTGGGTGGCCCTCCTGTCCGGCTGGCAGGTGGTCGTCGCCCCCGAGGGCGAACTCACCGTCGCCGCACTCGGTGCACTCATCCGCGACGAGCGGATCACGGCCGTCCACCTCACCGCCGGACTGTTCCGGGTGGTCGCCGAGGAGCAGCCCGGCATCCTGGCCACCGTGCGCGAGGTGCTGACCGGCGGCGACGTGGTCAGCCCCGCCGCGGTACGGGCGGTGCAGGCCGCCTGCCCGGCCACGGCCGTCCGCCACCTGTACGGCCCGACCGAGGTGACCCTCTGCGCGACCTCCCACCTCGTCACCGGCCACGCCGACGGCCCGGTGCCGATCGGCCGGCCGCTGGACGACACCCGCGTCTACGTGCTCGACGCCCGGCTGCGCCCGGTGCCGCCCGGCACCCCCGGCGAGCTGTACGTCGCCGGTGCCGGAGTGGCGCGCGGCTACCACCGACGGCCGGCGACGACCGCACAGCGCTTCGTCGCCGACCCCTTCGGCGCACCCGGGACCCGCATGTACCGCACCGGAGACCTGGCCCGCCTGCGGACGGACGGCCTGCTGGAGTTCCTCGGCCGGGCCGACGAGCAGGTGAAGGTCCGCGGCTTCCGGGTCGAGCCGGGCGAGGTCGAGGCCGCGCTCGCCGCCTGCCCGGGCGTACGCCAGGCCGTGGTCACCGCCAGGGCGGCCGGGGACGGCGAGAAGCGGCTGGTCGGCTACGCGGTCGGCGCGCTCTCCCGGTCCGACGTGCGCGCCCGGCTCGCCGGCCTGCTGCCGGACTACATGATCCCCGCGCACATCGTCGTCCTGGACGACCTGCCGCTGACCGCCAACGGCAAGGTGGACTACCGCGCCCTGCCCGAACCCGCGCCGTCCACCGCAGCCGGCCGCCCGCCGCGCACCCCCCGGGAGGAGATCCTGGCGGGTCTCTTCGCCGAGCTCCTGGACCTCGACACCGTCGCCGCCGACGCAGGCTTCTTCGACCTGGGCGGCCACTCCCTGCTCGCGACCAGGCTGGTCAGCCGCGTCCGCACGGCCCTGGGCGTCGAACTGTCACTGCGGGACGTCTTCCGGGCGCAGACCGTCGCCGCGCTGGCCGAGCTGGCGGGCCGCGCCGGGCAGGCCAGGCCGCCACTGCGCCGGACACCGTGCGCGCAGGAGCCCCCGCTGTCCTTCGCCCAGCACCGGCTGTGGTTCGCCCAGCAGGCGCAGGAGCAGTCCGCGGACCACAACGTCCCCTTCGCCTACCGGTTGCACGGCCCGCTGGACGTGGCCGCCCTGAACGCGGCACTCGGCGATCTCACCGCCCGCCACGAGGTGCTGCGGACCCTGTTCGACGAGATCGACGGGGAACCCCGGATCCGGCTGCGCACCGCGGCACAGGCACCGGTGACGCTGCGGTGCGAGCGCCTCACCGAGGCGGACCTGCCCGGAGCCGTACGCGAGGCGGCGGGCCACCACTTCGACCTCGCACAGGACCTGCCCCTGCACGCCCGGCTGTTCGACCTGGGCGGCGACTCATGGGTACTGGTGCTGGTGGTGCACCACATCGCCACCGACGGCTGGTCCTGGGCGCCCCTGCTGGGCGACCTGGCGGCCGCCTACGCGGCCCGGCGGGAAGGCCGCGCGCCCGACTTCGAGCCGCTCCCGGCGCAGTACACCGACTACACCCTGTGGCAGCGCGAGCTGCTCGGGGACGAGCACGACCCGAGCAGCCTGATCCGTCGCCAACTGGACTTCTGGAGGAAGGAACTGGCCGACGCCCCGGCCGAGCTGGCCCTGCCCCACGACCGGCCCCGGCCGGCCGTGGCGAGCCTCGCGGGCGGCTCCGTCCCGGTGGAGCTCGACGCGGACCTCCACGCCCGCCTGCTGGACCTGGCCCGGCAGCACGGCTGCACCCTGTTCATGGTGCTCCAGGCCGGCCTCGCGGTGCTGCTGTCGCGCCTGGGCGCGGGCACCGACATCCCCATCGGCACCGTGGTCGCGGGCCGCTCGGACGAAGCACTCGACGACCTCGTCGGCTTCTTCGTCAACACCCTCGTGCTGCGCACCGACGTCTCCGGAGATCCCACCTTCACCGACCTCCTGCACCGGGTCCGGGAGACCGACCTCGCCGCGTACGAGCACCAGGACGTGCCCTTCGAACGGGTCGTGGTCGACCTCAACCCCGAACGCTCCCTGGCCCGCCACCCCCTCTTCCAGGTGCTGCTCCAGGTGCAGAACGAACCCCCGGCCCTGCCCCGCCTGGCAGGCCTCGACGCACAGGCACACCCCGTCGAGTGGCAGGTGTCGAAGTTCGACCTGGGCGTCGACCTCGGCGAACAGCGCGCGGCGGACGGCAGCCCGCTCGGCCTCGTGGGCGAACTCACCTACGCCACGGAACTGTTCGACCACCGGACCGCCGATCGGATGGCGCAGGACCTGGCCGCCGTGCTGCGGCACCTCGCGGCCGACCCCGGGCAGCCGGTGGGCACGCTCGCGCGACCGCCGTACCCCGCCCAGGACCGCCCCTCCGAGAACGCGGCCGCACCGGACACCGGCGGCGGGACCGAACAGCGGGTCCGCGAGCTGTACGCGCAGGTGCTCGGCAAGGAGTCGGTCGGCCCCGACGACAACTTCTTCGCCCTCGGCGGCCACTCGCTGCTGGTGACCCGCCTCATCAGCCGGATCCGGGCGGAGCTGGGCCGCGAGCTGAAGATCCGCGACCTGTTCCAGAACCCCACGCCGGCCACCACCGCCGCCCGACTGGACACCGCACCCCTGGCGCGCCCCGCACTGCGCCCCACGAAGTCCTGAACCCGCCCGTCGCACCCCCGCACGTCCCAGGAGGTCCTGTGTTTCCCGTTTCGTTCGCCCAGCGGCGGCTGTGGTTCCTCAACCAGATGGGCGAGACCGGCTCGGCCTACAACTGCCCGCTGGCCACCCGGCTGCACGGCCCGCTCGACGTGGCCGCCCTCGGCGCGGCGCTCGGCGACCTCGCCGCCCGCCACCACG
This sequence comes from Kitasatospora sp. NPDC059648, assembly GCF_042734825.1. Taxonomy (NCBI): domain Bacteria; kingdom Bacillati; phylum Actinomycetota; class Actinomycetes; order Kitasatosporales; family Streptomycetaceae; genus Kitasatospora; species Kitasatospora sp. NPDC059648. The sequence goes on from NZ_JBHWDU010000022.1 coordinate 87,163, forward strand.
TGCTGCGAACCGTGTTCCCCGAGGCCGACGGAGAGCCCGTGCAGCAGGTGTCGGACCGCCTCCCGCAGCTCCGGGTCACCCCGACGGCGGAGGCCGGCCTCGCGGCCGCCCTCGCCGAAGAGGCCGGGCACGTCTTCGACCTCACCGTCGAACTCCCCCTTCGAGCAAGGCTGTTCGACCTGGGTGGCGACCAGTGGGTGCTGCTGCTGGTGGTGCACCACATCGCGACGGACGGCTGGTCGTGGGGGCCGCTGCTCGGCGACCTGACGGCCGCCTACGCGGCCCGGCGCGAGAGCCGGGAGCCCGACTTCGAGCCGCTGCCGGTGCAGTACACCGACTACACCCTCTGGCAGCGTCAGGTCCTGGGGGAGGAGGACGACCCGGACAGCCTGATCCGTCGCCAACTGGACTTCTGGAGGAAGGAACTGGCCGACGCCCCGGCCGAGCTGGCCCTGCCCCACGACCGGCCCCGGCCGGCCGCGCCGAGCTTCACCGGAGGCTCGGTCCCCGTCACCCTGCACGCCGACCTGCACGCCCGGCTGCTGGGCCTGGCCCGGGAACACGGCTGCACCCTGTTCATGGTGCTCCAGGCGGGCCTGGCCGTCCTCCTGTCCCGCCTCGGCGCGGGCACCGACATCCCCGTCGGCACGGTCGTCGCGGGCCGCTCGGACGAGGCGCTGGACGACCTGGTCGGCTTCTTCGTCAACACCCTGGTCCTGCGCACCGACATGTCCGGCGACCCCACCTTCACCGAACTCCTCCACCGCGTACGCGAGGCCGACCTCGCCGTCTACGAGAACCAGGACGTCCCCTTCGAGCGGGTCGTCGGTGCCGTCAACCCCGAACGCTCCCTCGCCCGCCATCCCCTCTTCCAGGTGATGATGACGCTGGAGAGCGGACACGGCCCGGCGTTCACCCTGCCCGGCACGCGCTGCGCCGAGCAACCGGTCGGCTGGGACATCGCCAAGTTCGACCTGACGGTGGACTTCCACGAGCAGACGGGCAGCGACGGCACCCCGGCCGGGGTCACCGGGGCACTGGAGTACGCGACGGACCTCTTCGACCGCGAGACGGCCACGGACCTGGCGGCCGGCATCGCCCGCGTCCTGGAGCGCCTGGCCGCCGACCCCGGCGTGCCGCTCTCCCACGTCGACCCCCTCTCCGCCGAACAGCGCGAGCAGCTCCTGACCCACTGGAACGACACCGCGGCCCCCGTCCCGCCGCAGACCCTCCCGGAGCTGTTCGAGGCGCAGGCCGCCCGCACCCCCGACGCAACCGCCCTGGTCTTCCGGGACGCGGCCCTGAGCTTCGCCGAACTCGACGCACGCGCCAACACCCTGGCGCACCGCCTCGCCGACCACGGGGTCGGCCCCGAGCACCTCGTCGCCCTGGCCCTGCCCCGCTCCGCCGCCTCGGTGATCGCACTCCTCGCCGTGCTCAAGGCCGGCGCCGCGTTCGTCCCGGTCGACACCGACTACCCGCCCGAGCGCATCGCCCGCCTGCTGCGCACCACGACCACCGTCGTCACGGACCTCGCCACCACGGCGACCCTCCCCGACACCGGCGCCACCCGCGTCCTCGCCGACGCCCCCGGCCACTTCCCGGACACCCCCCTCGGCCGCGAGATCCACCCCCGCAGCGCCGCCTACGTCATCCACACCTCCGGATCCACCGGCGAACCCAAGGGCGTGGTGATCGACCACGCCGGACTGCGCAACCTGTACGCCTTCCACCGGGCCGGCGTCATCTCCCGCGCACAGGAGATCGGCAACGGCCGCAGGATGCGCATGGCACTCACCGCCGCGCTCTCCTTCGACACCTCCTGGGAGGGCCTGCTCTGGATGGTCGCGGGCCACGAACTCCACCTGATCGACGACGACACCCGCCGCGACGCCGCCGCCCTGGTCCGGCACATCGCCCGCGCAGGCATCGACGCCCTCGACGTCACCCCGACCTACGCCGAGCAACTGGTCGAGGAGGGACTGCTGGACGACCCCGCGCACCGCCCCCGGGTGCTGCTGCTCGGTGGTGAAGCGGCGGGCGCAGCCCTGTGGACCCGGGTCCGCGAGGCCGACGGGATGCTGTGCCACAACCTCTACGGCCCCACCGAGTGCAGCGTCGACACCCTCTGGTGGGACGCGGCCCACAGCGAGCAGCCGCTGGTGGGGCGCCCGATCGCCAACACCCGCGCCTATGTGCTCGACGACCGGCTGCGCCCCGTCGCCCCCGGCGTCCCCGGCGAGCTGTACCTGGCCGGCCCGAGCCTGGCCCGCGGCTACCTCAACCGCCCCTCGCTCACTGCGCAACGCTTCGTCGCCTGTCCCTTCGAGGCCGGCGGCCGCATGTACCGCACGGGTGACCTGGTCCGCTGGGACCGCGAGGGCCGCCTCGAATACCTGGGACGCGCGGACGACCAGGTCAAGATCCGGGGCTTCCGGATCGAACCCGGTGAGGTGGAGGCCGCGCTGCGCGGCTGCCCCGAGGTGGCCCAGGCCGCGGTGATCGCCCGGGACACCGGCCCCGGCGGCAAGCGCCTGGTGGCGTACGTGACGGCGGCCGCGGGCCGTACCGTGGAGGCCGGCGCGCTGCGCGAGCGGCTCGCCGCCGGCCTGCCCGGCCACCTGGTCCCCTCGGCCATCGTGGCCCTGGAGACGCTTCCGATGAACCGCAACGGGAAGCTGGACCGCGCCGCGCTGCCCGCACCGGACTTCACCGCGCAGACCTCCTCGCGGGCGCCGCGCGGCCCCCGCGAGGAGATCCTGGCGGAACTCTTCGCGCAGGTGCTCGGCCTGTCCGCCGTCGGCGCCGACGACGGCTTCTTCGACCTCGGCGGACACTCCCTGCTGGCCACCCGCCTGCTCTCCCGCATCCGCGCGACCCTCGGCGGCGACCTCGGCATCCGGGACCTCTTCCAGCACCCCACCGTGGCCGGGCTCGCCGCCCGCCTCGGCGATTTCGACGGCCCGGGCCACGCCCGCCCGGCCCTGACCCCGGCCCCGGACCGCCCGGACATCCTGCCCCTGTCGCCCGCCCAGCGCCGCCTGTGGTTCCTGAACCGTGCGGGCCAGGGCACCGGCTACCACTGCCCGTTCGCCCTGCGGCTGCGCGGCCGGCTGGACACCGACGCGCTGTCCCGAGCCCTCGCCGACGTCGTCGCCCGCCACGAAGGACTGCGGACGGTGTTCCCGGAACAGGACGGCGAGCCCTACCAGCAGGTGCTGGCGGCCGACGTCGCGGTGCCCCTCGACGTCGTGCCGTGCGGCCCCGAAGGCGTTGCCGAGGCCCTCGACGCCCTGGTGGCCCGTCCCTTCGACCTGGCCGGGCGCCCGCCCGTGCGCGCGGCGCTCCTGGCCGTCGGCGCGGACGAGTGGGTGCTGGTGCTGGTGGTCCACCACATCGCACTCGACGGCTGGTCCTGGGGGCCCCTCTTCCGTGACGTGGCCGACGCCTACCGGGCCCGGACCGAGGGGCACGGCCCCGACTGGCCGCCGCTCCCGGTGCAGTACGCGGACTACACCCTGTGGCAGCGGCAGGTCCTGGGGGAGGAGGGCGACCCCGAGAGCCTGGCCTCGCGTCAGCTCGCCTACTGGCGCGAGGAGCTGGCCGCATCACCGGCGGAACTCGCCCTGCCCCGCGACCGGCCCCGCCCGGCGACGGCGACCTTCGCGGGCGGCTCGGTGCCGGTGGAACTGGACGCCGACCTCCACGCCCGCCTGCTGGGCCTGGCCCGGGAGCACGGCTGCACGCTGTTCATGGTGCTCCAGGCGGGTCTGGCCGTCCTCCTGTCCCGGCTCGGTGCGGGCACCGACATCCCGATCGGCACCCCCGTCGCCGGCCGCCCGGACGAGGCACTGGACGACCTGGTCGGCTTCTTCGTCAACACCCTGGTCCTGCGCACCGACGTCTCCGGCGATCCCGCGTTCGGCGAACTCCTCGACCGCGTGCGCGAGGCCGACCTCGCCGCCTACGAGAACCAGGACGTCCCCTTCGAGCGGGTCGTCGAGGCGCTCAACCCCGAACGCTCCCTCGCCCGCCACCCCCTCTTCCAGGTCCTGCTCCAGGTGCAGGACGGCGCCGACGCCACGCTCGAACTCGCCGGACTCGACGTCCGCAGTGAACCCTTCCGCTTCGACGTCGCGCAGTTCGACCTGACCGTCGACGTCCAGGAGCGCCGCGCCGCCGACGGCACCCCCGCCGGGATCGCCGGCTTCCTGGAGTACGCGGCCGAACTGTTCGACCACACCACGGCCCAGGACATCGCCGCCGCCCTGGAACGGGTGCTCCGCCTGCTCACGACGCACCCGGACCGGCCCGTCGGCGCTGCCGACCCCCTGACGCGGGCCGACCGGCAGCGCCTGCTGACGGAGTGGAACCACACCGCGCTGCCGGTGCCGCCCGCCACCCTCCCCGAACTGTTCGAGGCCCAGTGCGCCCGCACCCCGCAGGCCGTCGCCCTCGTGCACGGCGCCACGGAGATCACCTTCGCCGACCTCGACGCCCGGTCGAACCGCCTGGCCCACCGCTTCGCCCGGGCCGGTGCGGGCCCCGAGCAGGTGGTCGCGCTCGCCCTGCCCCGCTCGCCCGCAGCCGTGTGCGCCATGCTGGCCGTCCTCAAGGCGGGCGCCGCGTTCGTGTTCGTCGACACGGACCACCCCGCCGAGCGGATCGCCCACATCCTGACGGACTGCGCCCCGGCGCTCCTCGTCACCGACCGAGAGACCGCCCACCGGCTCCCGCCGGCCGCGGCCCCGCACATCCCCCTCCTCCTCACCGACGACCGGAACGCGACCGCGGCCGAGCCCTGCGAGAGCCCGGCCCGCGCGCCCCGTCCCGCCGACGCCGCGTACCTGGTGTACACCTCCGGCTCGACCGGCCGCCCCAAGGGCGTCGTCGTCGACCACGCGGCCCTGCGCAACCTCCACGCCTTCCACCGCGCCCACACCATCCCCGCCGCCGAACGAGCCGACGCCACGAGGAGGTTGCGTGTGGCACTCACCGCCTCCCTGTCGTTCGACGCCTCCTGGGACGCCCTGATGTGGATGGTCGCCGGGCACGAACTGCACCTCATCGGCGACGACCTCCGACGCGACGCCGCAGCCTTCGTCCGGCACATCGGCGACGCAGCCCTCGACGTCGTCGACGTGACCCCCACCCACGCCGCCCAACTCGTGGCGGAAGGCCTGCTCGACGCCCCGCCACGCATGCTGCTCATCGGCGGCGAAGCAGCCGACGAACAGCTCTGGAGCCGCCTGCGCGCCACGCCGGGAATGCTCTGCCACAACCTCTACGGCCCCACCGAGTGCACGGTCGACGCCCTGTGGTGGGACACCGCCCGCAGCGAACGCCCCCTGGTGGGCGGCCCCGTCGCCAACACCCGCGCGTACGTCCTCGACGCGGCGCTGCGCCCGGTGGCGCCGGGCGTGCGGGGCGAGCTGTACCTCGCGGGCGCCGGACTGGCGCGGGGCTACCACCGCAGGCCGGGGCTGACGGCCCAGCGGTTCGTGGCGTGCCCGTTCGAGGAGGGCGCCCGGATGTACCGTACGGGCGACCTGGTGCGCTGGGACCGCGAAGGGCGGCTGGAGTACCTCGGCCGCACCGACGACCAGGTGAAGATCCGTGGCTTCCGCGTCGAACTCGGTGAGGTCGAAGCGGTGCTCGCAGCCGCCCCGGGCATCGCCCAGGCCGCCGTGACCCTACGGTCCGACGGTCCGGGCGGCGGCAAGCGGCTGGTCGGGTACGTGGTCCCGGCCCAGGACGGCGCCGCGGTGGAGCCCTCCGCGCTGCGCGCCCACGTGGCCGAGGCCCTGCCGGCCCACATGGTCCCGTCCGCGGTCGTCGTGCTCGACGCGTTCCCGCGCACGCCCAACGACAAGCTCGACCGGACGGCGCTGCCCGCACCGGATCCGGCCCACACGGCGGGAGCTGCGCGACGGGCACCCCTGACCTGTCGGGAGGAGGTCCTCGCGGGCCTGTTCGCCGAAGCGCTGGGCCTGCCCCACGACTCCGTCGGCGCCGACGACGGCTTCTTCGACCTCGGCGGACACTCCCTGCTGGCCGCCCGGCTGATGTCCCGTGTCCGGGAGGCCCTCGGCGAGGACCTGGGTGTCCAGGACCTCTTCGCGGCCCCCACCGTCGCGGGCCTCGCCGCCCGCGTACCGGAGCGTGGCACCACGGAGCCCGGCGGTACGGACGACGCGCTCGCCCCCCTGGTCACCCTGCGGTCCGGCGCCGCCGGCGAGCCCGCCCTGTTCTGTGTCCACCCGGGCGCCGGCACCGGCTGGGTGTACCGGGCCCTCCTCGAGCACCTCGACCCGGCCCGGCCGGTCCACGCGCTGCAGGCCCGTGGTCTCGGCGAGCCGGGGGCGCGGCCCGCGAGCGTCGCGGAGATGGCCGACGACTACGCCGCCCTTATCCGCACGGTCCAGCCGAGCGGCCCCTACCACCTCCTGGGCTGGTCGTTCGGCGCGCTGGTCGCCCACGCCGTGGCGGTGCGGCTCCAGGCGGACGGCGCGGACGTGGCGCACCTCGTGCTCCTGGACGGCTACCCGGCCACCGAGAAGCAGCCACGGACCGGGACGGCCGCAGCGGACCCGCTGCGGGACCTGCTGGACTCGCTCGGCTACCCGGCACAGGAGCCGTCCCGCGCAACGGGGTTCGCCCCGATGTCCCTCGCCGACCTCGTCCGCGCGGCCCGGACGGCGGACGGCCCGCTGGCGGCCTTCGACGAGGGGGCCATCGCCGCGCTGGGGGAGGCGTACGTCCATCACGACACGTTGGCCGCGGCCCACCGTCCGGGCGTCTTCCGGGGCGACCTCACGCTCGTCGGCGCCGCGCACGAGGCCGACGCGCCGGGCCCCGGGACCTGGCAGCCCTACGCTTCGGGCCGCATCGACCACCACGAGGCACCGTGCACGCACGGCGAGATGATGGCCGCGAAGCCGGCCTCGCAGATCGCCGCGCTCCTGTGCGAAGGCGCGGTCCGCCGATGAGCACGACGACGAGCACGCCGACGAGCACGACACCCCGCGCCCTGCGCCGCCGCGACTTCCGCCTCCTGTGGGCCGGCGAGTCCGTCAGCCAGTTCGGCAGTGCGACCACCCGCGTGCTCCTCCCGCTGATCGCGGTGAACGCACTGGACGCCGACTCCTTCACCATGGGCCTGCTGGGCGCCGCGGCCTGGGTGCCGTGGCTTCTGCTCGGCCTGCCCGTGGGAGCCTGGACCGACCGGATGAGACGCCGACCGGTGATGATCGTGTGCAACACGGTGTCGGCGGTGCTGATGTTCTCCCTGACGGCGGCGGACTGGCTGGGCCTCCTCACGACCGGTCAACTCCTCCTCGTCGCCCTCCTGTCCGGCACCGCCGACGTGTTCTTCCGCGCGGCCTACAGCGCGTACGTCCCCGCCCTCCTGCCGCAGGAGGAACTGGCGGACGGCAACGCCAGGCTCCAGACCAGTGAGTCCGCCGCCGAGGTCGCGGCCCCGGGAGCGGGCGGCGTGCTCGCCCAGACGGCGAACGCGGCCCTGGGCTTCCTCGCCGACGGCCTGAGCTTCCTGATGTCGGCCGTGCTCCTCGCCCGGATCCGCGCCCGCGAGAACCCGCCCGGCGGCGAGGAGCGGGCGGGAGCCGACCGGTCCCTGGCCGCCGAGATCCGCGAGGGCATCGTGTTCCTCGCCCGGGACCCGTTCCTGCGGACGATCCTGGCGTGCGACGCGGCGATGAACCTGTTCCTGGCCGGTGCCCAGTGCCTGGCGATCGTCTTCCTCAGCCGAACGGTCGGCGCCGGCGGCGGCGTCATCGGCGTCCTGATCGCCCTGACCGGCCTCGGCGGCGTCCTGGGCGCAGTGATCTCGCCCCGCCTGGCCCGCCGGTTCGGCACCGCCCGGGCGGTCATCCTCTGCGCCTTCTGCAGCGGCCCGTTCGGACTGCTGATCCCGCTCACCACGGACGGCACGGGCCTGCTGGCCTTCCTGGTCGGAGACTTCTGCCTGATGACCGGGGTCGTCGCCGGAAACGTGATCATCGTGAGCTTCCGCCAGGCCTACTGCCCCCCGGACATGCTCGGCAGGGTCAGCTCCAGCATCCGCTTCGTGATGTACGGGACGATTCCGATCGGCAGCCTCCTCGGCGGAACCCTGGGCACCGTCCTCGGCGACCGGGGCGCCCTGTGGCTCCTGTACACCGGCAACGCGCTCTGCGCCCTGCTCCTCCTCAGCGGCCCCCTGCGCACCCGACGGGAACTGCCGGTGCCGTGAGGCGAAGCGGAAGGACACGCCCGGTCAGCGGCGGCGGGATCGATTGCTGTGGAGGCCCGGGCCTCACCGCGCGCGAGGCGTCCGCCCACCCGGTCGGGCGAGCTGGCGGCGGCCGGGGGGATACCCGCTGCCCCGGCGGGCGCCTCAGCCGCCAGGGGTGACCGGCTCGGGACCGGCGTCGAGGGCATCGAGCACCGCGCCGCCGTTCGCCCTCGCCCACTCGGTCAGCACGTGGATCGGATCGATCAGCGTCTGCCCGAGCGGGGTGAGCTCGTACTCGACGCGGGGCGGCACCTCGGCGTAGGCGTGGCGGCGGACGAGTCCGTGTGCCTCGAGCCGTCGGAGCGTCTGGGTGAGCATCTTGCGGGAGATGCCGCCGATCAGCTCGACCAGTTCGCCATGGCGCACCGGGCCCCTGCTGAGGCCGTAGAGCACGACCACCGTCCACTTGTCGGCGATGAGCTCGACCGCCAGACGCGCCGGACAGTCGGCGAGAAAGGGATCACCGGGACCGAAACCGCTCATGGCGCCTACGGTACCTGCTGGTTCCTGTCGAATTCATAGCCTGGGTTCTCTGCTCCCCTCCGAACGAAGCCAGGAGAGTCATGCGAGTCATTACCCAGGAGAGGCTCGGCGGTCCCGAGGTGCTCACCATCGTGGATGTGCCCGAGCCCTTGCCCCTCCCGACCGAGGTTCTCGTCCGCGTCAAGGCGATCGGGCTGAACCCGCTGGAGGCGCGTCTGCGTGCCGGCGAGTTCCCGCTGATCGGCCGGCCGCCGTTCGTCCTCGGCTGGGACATCAGCGGCGTGGTCGAGGAGGGGCCGCAGACGTGGCGGTTGAGGCCTGGCGACGAGGTGTTCGGGATGCCGCTGTTCCCGCGGGCGGCCGGCGCGTACGCCGAGATGGTGTCGGCGCCGGCGGTGCACCTGGTGCGCAAGCCGGCGTCGCTCTCGCACGTCGAGGCGGCGGCGCTGCCGCTCGTCGGGCTGACGGCGTGGCAGGGCCTCGTCGACCTCGGCGGCGTGACCGAGGGCGACCGCGTCCTGGTCCACGGCGGTGGTGGCGGGGTCGGCCACGTCGCGATCCAGATCGCGAAAGCGTTCGGCGCGCACGTGATCACGACTGCCAGCGGGAGGAAGCGGAAGTTCGTCGAGGGGTTCGGCGCCGACGAGGTGATCGACTACACGGCGGTCGACTTCACCGAGGCCGTCCGCGACATCGACGTCGTGCTCGACACGATCGGCGGCGACACCGTCGAGCGGTCGCTCGAAGTGCTCCGCCCGGGCGGTCACCTGGTGACGGCGGTCGCTGAGGAGGAATCGGAGCTCATCGCCAGGTACGAGGCGGCCGGCATGCGCTTCAGCGGCATTGCGGTCGACCCCGATCCGGTCGCCCTGCGCGGTCTCGTCGAACTCGTCGACCAGGGCAGGCTCCGGGTCCACGTGCAGGAGACGTTCCCGTTCGAGCGCGTCGCCGACGCGCACCGGATGCTTGACGGCGGCCACCTCCAGGGCAAGCTCGTCCTCACCGTCTGAGGGTGTGGCGTGCCGAAGGCCGGATGACGCAGGTCAACCGGCGGAATGAGGCCGGTCAGCGGTGGGGCGGGCGCTGTTCGCCCGAGCCGCGGGCGATGAGGCGGGTATCGACCACTGTGGTACGGGCCCGGCCGCGGTCGCCGTCGAGGCGGGCCAGGGCGGTGCGGGCGGCGGCGGCGCCGAGCGCGGCGGGGTCCTGGGCGACGACAGTGAGGGCCGGCTCCAGGATGTCGGCCAGGGGGATGTCGTCGAAGGCGACCAGGGCGACCTCGCGGCGCCGCGCGTGGGCGAGGGCGGAGACCGTCCCCATGGCGGCGAAGTTGTTGGCGGCGAACAGTGCGGTCGGCGGTTCCGGGAGGGAGAGCAGCCGGTCGGTGGCGGCGGCCGCGTCCGGCTGGCCGTGGGCGCCGACCACCAGCGTTCGGTCGTACGGGAGGCCGGCGGCGGCCAGGGCGTCCTTGTAGCCGGCCAGGCGTTCGCGGCGGGTGTAGAGGGTGGCCGGAAGGTCGCCGATGAAGCCTATCCGGCGGTGGCCGTGGGCGACGAGGTGGGCGACGCCGGTGCGGGCGCCGTCCCGGTTGGAGGAGACCACGCAGTCGGCGGCCAGGCCGCTGCCGGGGCGGTCCAGGAAGACGACCGGCAGCCCGGTGATCCGGGCGGACCTGAGATGGGCGTGGTCCGACCCGTCGGCCGGGACGACCATGAGCGCGCTGACCCGCCGGGCGAGGAAGGCGGCGATCAGGTCGCGCTCGCGAGCCGGGTCGTCGCCGGAGGAGCCGAGCAGCAGGGTCAGTCCGCGTTCGCGGACGGCGGACTCGATCCCGCCGGCCACCGTGCCGAAGAAGGGGTTGCCCATGTCCGGGACGACCAGGCCGATGGTGGTGTCCGGGCCGCCGGTCCGGATGTTGCGGGCCATCAGGTTGGGCTGGAAACCGAGCCGTTCGACGGCGGCGAGCACCTTCTCCCGGGTCGCGGCGGAGGTCGGCCCGTCGTTGTTGAGCACCCGGGAGACCGTCTTGGCGCTCACGCCGACCTCCTGGGCGACGTCGTGCAGCGTCGGACGACGGGTCGCGGCCATGGACCACCGTTTCTGTCGGGCGGCGGCCCGGCCCCCCGGCCCGGGCCGCCCAGGACTGCTCAGCTCGTACGGACCCCGGCGGCCCTGGCGGCGCCGGCGTCCGCCACGACAGTACCGCTGCCGTCCTCGGCGACGGTGAGCGCACCGGTCATGATGGCCACCACCTCGGACATCGAGTGGTCGCCCGGCTTGATCAGCGCGGCCCGCCGCCCGAGCCGGTGGACGTGGATCCGGTCGGCGATCTCGAAGACGTGCGGCATGTTGTGGCTGATCAGCACGACCGGCAGGCCGCGGTCGCGGACCCGGCGGATGAGGTCGAGCACCTGACCGGACTCCTTCACCCCGAGCGCCGCGGTCGGCTCGTCCATCACCACCACGCTGCGCGCCCAGGCCACCGCGCGGGCCACCGCGACGGCCTGCCGCTGGCCGCCGGAGAGGGTCTCCACGGGCTGGGTGAGCGAGCGCAGACCGATCTTCAGCTCGGCCATGTGGGCCGCGGCCTCGTCGCGCATCCGCTTGCGGTCGAGCGAGCGGAACACCGTGCCGAGGACGCCCGGGCGGCGCAGCTCGCGACCGAGGAACATGTTGGCGGCGATGTCCATGGAGGGGGCGACGGCGAGGTCCTGGTAGACGGTCTCGATGCCGGCCGCCCGGGCGTCCTGCGGGCCGGCGAAGCGGACCGGCTCGCCGTTCAGCCGGATCTCGCCCTCGTCCGGGGCGATGGCGCCGGTGAGTGCCTTGATCAGGCTGGACTTGCCGGCGCCGTTGTCGCCGATGACGGCCAGCACCTCGCCGGGCATCAGGTCGAAGTCGGCGCCGTCGATCGCGGTGACGTGGCCGTACCGCTTGACCAGGCCGCGGGCCTGGAGGACGGGTGTGGTGGTCATCGGCTGGCTCGCTTCCGGGAGATCTGGTCGACGGTCACGGCGAGGATCACCAGGACGCCGGTAATCAGGGTCTGGTAGATCGAGGCGACGCCCATCAGCTGGAGGCCGTTGCGGAAGACGCCGACGATCAGCGCGCCGATCAGCGAGCCGAACACGCTGCCCCGGCCGCCGAAGAGGCTGGTGCCGCCGAGCACCACGGCGGTGATGGAGTCCAGGTTGTCGGTCTGTCCGGCTTGGGGGTCGCCGACTCCGGTGCGGGAGACCAGTAGCAGGGCGGCGATGCCGTAGACCAGGCCGGCCAGGGCGTAGAGGCCGACGGTGAGGCGGCCGGTGCGGATGCCGTTGAGGCGGGCGGCGTCCCGGCCGTTGCCGAGGGCGTAGACGTGGCGGCCCCAGGCGGTGCGGGAGAGCAGGTAGGCGAAGAGCGCGAACAGCGCCAGCGCGAGCACCGAACCGTACGTCACGTCGGTGTCGCCGAGCGGGAAGGTGCCGCCCAGGAAGGTCAGCGGGCCGGGTAGGTCGGTGACGGTCTGCTCGTCGGAGTAGATGTGGGTGAGCGCGAAGGCGACGTTCAGCATGCCCAGGGTGACGATGAACGGCGGCAGCGGGATCAGCTGCACCAGCAGGCCGTTGACCAGGCCGAAGGCCGCGCAGACCGCCAGGCCGAGGGCGATGGCGGCCAGCGGCGGCACGGTACCCTCGGCGGCGAGCCGGGCCATGGTGATCGAGCCGAAGGCCATCACCGCGCCGCAGGAGAGGTCGATGCCGGCGGTCAGGATGATCAGGGTCTGCCCGACCGCCAGCGCGCCGACCACCATCACCTGCTGGATGATCAGCGAGAAGTTGCCGCCGGAGAGGAAGGTGTCGGTGGTGAAGGTGAAGAACGCGCAGGCCAGCAGCAGCGCGGCCAGCGGTCCGGCGGTCGGAGCGGTGAGCAGTCGGCGTGCGAGTGGCGGCGCCTGGAGTTCCGCGTACGGGGCGGTGGTCGTGGTCATCGGACGGTCCTTGGGGGAGTGGGGCGGTGGTGGTGTGGAAGCCGGTCAGCCCCAGCAGTTCTCGAGGCCGTAACCGGTGTCCTTGGCGTCCACACCGGTCTGCGGCTGGTCAGTGATCAGGGTGACGCCGGTGTCGGTGTAGCCGGTGGGCTTGGCGCCGCCCTTGGCGTAGTCGGCCACCGCCTTGACGCCCTTGGCGGCCATGACCAGCGGGTACTGCTGCGAAGTGGCGGCGATCTTCCCGTCCTTGACGGCCTGGGTGCCGGTGCAGCCGCCGTCGACCGAGACGATGAGCACCTCCTTCTCGCGGCCCTTGGCCTTGAGCGCGGTGTACGCGCCCAGCGCAGCGGGCTCGTTGATGGTGTAGACGAGGTTGAGGTCGGGCGCCTTCTGCAGGCAGTTCTCCATCGCGGTCTGGGCCTTGGCCTGGTCGCCGCCGGTGTCCTGGGAACAGGCGATCGACGGGTCGCCGGCGGAGACGCCGAAGCCCTGCAGGAAGCCGTCGTGGCGCAGCTGGCCGACGGCGACGCCGGGGGCGAGGTCCAGGGTGGCGATCTTCGCGGTCTTGCCCGCCATGGCGGCCTTGGCGTACTGGCCGATCAGCACGCCGGCCTGCTTGTTGTCGGTGGCGAACAAGGCGTCGGTGCCGTCCTGCGGATCGGTCGGGCTGTCCAGGGCGATCACCAGGACGCCCTTGTCCCGGGCCTTCTTGATCGCGGGCAGGATCGCCTTGGAGTCGCTGGGGGTGATCAGGACGCCCTTGACGCCGGTGGCGACCATGTTCTCCAGGGCGGCGATCTGGCCGGCGTTGTCGCCGTCGAACTTGCCGGCCGCGGTGACCAGGGTGGCGCCGTTCTCCTTGGCGGACTTCTCGGCGCCCTGCTTCATCTTGACGAAGAACGGGTTGGTGTCGGTCTTGGTGATCAGGCCGACCTTGACGGTGCCGCCCGCGGAGCCGGCGCCGGAACCGGACGAGCCGGAGGAGCCCTTGGAGCCGGAGCCGCAGGCGGTGAGGGCGAGTGCTGCGACAGTGGCGCAGGCGGCGAGGCGGGCGAGGGCGGTGGTACGGGGCATGCGTGGGCTCCCTGATCTGCGTGTGCGAGGTCCGAGGCGGAGTCAGGCCTGGCGACCATGTCAACGTTGACATCGCTTGCCGAGGATGATGAAGTCGGCCCCGCGCGGCGGGCAAGCCCCCCGGGCGTAACGAGTGAGTAACGCGGTCGAAATTCGCTGCTGAAAGCCAAAGTTGACGGACCGCCGCGGCGGCGTTCCCTCACCGATCCCTGAGAGGCGGTCCTTCGTGTCACAGCAATGCGTCGCGGTCCTCGGCGAGTGCGTCGCCGACACTTTCGCCGACCCGGCCGGCGCCCGTCCGGGAGAGCTGGCCCTGCGTGTGCTGCCCGGCGGCGGGCCGGCCAACACCGCCGTCGCGCTGGCCCGGCTCGGCACGCCCACGCGCTTCCTCGGCCGGATCTCCACCGATGTCTTCGGCGGCCTGTTCCGCGCTCACCTCGGCTCCGCCGGGGTCGATATCGGCGCGGTGGTGGCGGCCCCCGAGCCGAGCACGCTCGCCATCGCCACCGTGGACGGCCTCGGTCAGGCACGCTACGCGTTCCACGCCGATCGGGCCGCCGACTGGCAGTGGAGCGCGGCCGAGTTGGGCGCCGTGCCGCTCGCCGACGCGGTCTGCCTGCACACCGGCTCGCTCGCGCTGGTCCGCGAGCCCGGCGGCGTGCTGGTCGAGCGGCTCCTGGACCGGACCCGGGCCGGACTCACCGTGTCGATCGATCCCAACGTCCGCCCGCAGTTGGTGGATCCGGAGGTCTACCGGGCCCGGCTCGACCGGTGGTGCGCGCTGGCGGACATCCTGCGGCTCAGCTCGGACGACCTGGAGCTGCTGCTGCCCGGCGTCTCGCCCGAACGGGCCTGCGACGGCTGGCACGCCGCCGGTGCCCGGCTGGTGGTGATCACCCTTGGCGGCGCGGGGGCGCTGCTCTCGCTGGACGGCGAGCGGGTCCGGGTGCCGGCGCCCGAGGTCGCGGTGGTGGACACCGTCGGTGCGGGCGACTCGTTCACCGCCGGGCTGCTGCACCGCCTCGCGCGGCTCGGCCGGCTTGGCGGGCGGCTGGCTGGGTTGAGCCTCGCCGAGGCCGCCGCTGCTTGCCGGTTCGCCGCCGAGGTCGCGGCCCTGACCTGCTCGGTCGCCGGCCCCAATCCGCCGTGGGCGGAGCAGCTCGGCATACCCCGTCAGCGCCAGGGCTCTTGACGGAGCGTCGGCGCACGCCCATCATCCTCCGCAGCCGCTGTCATCGATGACATGAGTCAACGATGACACAGTTTCGGAGGAGCACCCCGCCATGCCTGTTCCCCCTGTGCCCGTTCCCCGTGCCCGCCGGCTGCTCGCCGCGCTCGCCGCCGCCCTCACCGCTCTGCCGCTGACCCCGGCCTCGGCCGCCACCCACCATGGGGCCGCCTACCAGGAGCCCTACCGCCCGCAGTTCCACTTCTCGCCGGCCCGGAATTGGATGAACGACCCCAACGGCCCGATCTACCACCACGGCGCCTACCACCTGTTCTTCCAGTACAACCCGGCCGGCACCACCTGGGGCAACATGTCCTGGGGCCACGCCACCAGCCCCGACCTGGTGCACTGGACCGAACAGCCGCTCGCCATCCCGCAGGACGACAGTGCGATGATCTTCTCCGGCGCGGTGGTCGACGACCGCACCGACTCCAGTGGCCTGGGCACCACCGACAACCCACCGCTGGTCGCGGTCTACACCAGCGCGGCCAGGACCCCCGACGGCCGCCAGACGCAGTCGCTCGCCTACTCCCTCGACGGCGGCACCAGCTGGACCAAGTACCGGGGCAACCCCGTCCTGGACATCGGATCCTCGGACTTCCGCGACCCCAAGGTGTTCTGGAACGACCGGACCGGCAGCTGGCTGATGGCCGTCGCCCTCTCCGACCGGCACCAGATCCGCTTCTACTCCTCCCACGACCTCAAGTCCTGGACCGGACTGAGCGAGTTCGGCCCGGCCGGAGCCACCAGCGGGGTCTGGGAGTGCCCGGACCTCTTCCCCCTCGCCGTGGACGGCGACCCGGCGCGCACCAAGTGGGTGCTGACCGTCTCCACCAACGGCGGCCCCCAGCACTCCACCGCCGTCCAGTACTTCATCGGCGACTTCGACGGCACCAGCTTCGTCGCCGACGACCCGGCCGGCAGCTACACCCCGCCCGCCGGCACCCTGGTGAACGGCTTCGACGACGGCACCTACGGCAGCTGGACGGCCACCGGCACGGCCTTCGGCACCGCGCCCGCGACCGGCATCCTGCCCGGCCAGCAGCCCGTCTCCGGGTTCACCGGCCCCGGCCTGGTCAACACCTTCCTCGGCGGCGACGCCGCTACCGGCGACCTCCTCTCACCGCCCTTCACCGTCACCCGCCGCTATCTCGACTTCCAGGTGGGCGGCGGAAACCACCCGTACGTCCCGGGCTCCGGCGACGGCTCGGCACCTCCGGGCGCCGCCCTCGCCGACTTCCAGGGCGCAGCCCTCCCTCCCGGCTGGACCGCCACCGGCGACCTCGCCGGGATCACGCCCACGAAGGAGCACCTGGACGGCAGCCTCGGCGACAGCGTGCTCGACACCTTCACCCCCGGCGCCGGGGACGCGGCCACCGGCACGGTGACCTCACCCGAGTTCACCATCGACCACCGCTACCTCAACCTCCTGATCGGCGGTGGCAACCACCCGGCCGGCACCGGCGGCGAGACCATCGTCAACCTCGTGGTGGACGGCCGGGTGGTCCGCACCGCCACCGGCCGTGACAGCGGCGAACTCGACTGGAGCAGCTGGGACATCGGCGAGTTCGCCGGCCGCCGGGCGACCGTCCGGATCGTCGACAACGCCACCGGCGGCTGGGGGCACCTGATGGTCGGCGACCTCCGGCTGTCCGACCGACAGGCCCGACCCAAGGACCGGCAGACCGCCGTCAACCTGCTGCTTGACGGCCAGGTCGTCCGCAGCGCCACCGGCAGCGACAGCGAAACCCCGGACTGGACCTCCTGGGACCTCGGCGACCTGATCGGCCGGCAGGTCCAAGTGCGGGTCGCCGACCACGCCACCGGTGGCTGGGGCCACGTGCTCGCCGACCAGTTCACGCTCGCCGACGCCCCGGCCCCCGGCATGGCGCAGCGCGCGCACTGGCTCGACCACGGCGCCGACTTCTACGCCGCCACCAGTGTCAACGACGAGCCGCACGGCCGTCGAGTGGTGATCGGCTGGATGAACAACTGGGCCTACGCCGACAGGATCCCCACCTCGCCCTGGCGCGGCGCCGACACCTTCCCGCGCGAGCTCGCGCTCTCCACCGTCGACGGCCGTACCGTGCTCGTCCAGCGCCCCGTCGGGGAGCTGGAGGAGCTGCGTGAGGGGCGGCCCTGGCGCGGCTCCGACCTGCCGGTGCGCGACACCCGCCTTCCGCTCCCGGTGAGCGGCGCCGCCCTGGAGATCAACGCTCGGCTGCGGGCCGGCACCGCCCGGGAGTTCGGCCTCGCGGTGCACGCCGGAGGCGGGCACCGGACCAGGATCGGCTACGACACCGCGGCCGGTGAGCTGTACGTCGACCGCACCGCGTCCGGGACCACCGCCTTCCACGAGTCCTTCGCGGCCGTGCACCGGGCGAAGCTGCACCTGGACCCGAACGGGCGGCTCACCCTGCGCGTCCTGGTCGACGCCTCCTCGGTCGAGGTCTACGCGGGCGACGGCACGCTCGTGCTCACCGACCAGGTCTTCCCCGACCCGTCCGACACCGGCGTCGCCTTCTACGCCGACGGGGGCGCCGCACGGGCCGAGTCGCTGGCGGTCCGCCACCTGAGGTCTTCCTGGCGGGGGTAGGGAGTGTCCGGCGACTCCCGTCGCGAGCCCGGCGGGAGTCGCCGGATCTCCGGTGCCGGTGGTCAGACGCGGAGGACCTCCGGGCCGTGGGTCTCGATCTCGGCTGCCTGCCGGTCGGTCAGCCCGGTGTCGGTGACCAGGATGTCGACGTCGTCGAGCACGCCGAAGCGGGCGAAGTGTCTGGCGCAGTACTTGGAGGAGTCGGCGACCAGCATCACCCGGCGGGCACCGGCCACCATGGCGCGCTTCACGGCCGCTTCCGCGAGGTCGGGCGTGGAGAGCCCGACCTCGCGGGAGAAGCCGTTGGTCGCGATGACCGCGACATCGGCGTGGACGTCGGCGAGGTCGCGCAGCGCCCAGGCGTCCACGGCCGCCTGGGTCCGGTGCCGCAGGCGGCCACCGACCAGGTGGAGGCCGAGGCCCGGGTGGTCGGCCAGCCGGGCGGCGATCGGCAGCGCGTTGGTGACGATCGCGAGGGTGCTGTCCAGCGGCAGCAGGGCGGCGAGCCGTGAGACGGTGGTCCCGGCGTCCAGGAGCACGGTGCCCTCGGTAGGGAGCAGTGCCAGGGCGGCGCGGGCGATCCGGTCCTTCTCGTGGGCGGCTGCGGAGTCCCGCTCCGCGATGGCCGGTTCGAGGTGCAGGGCTCCGGCCGGCAGCGCGCCGCCGTGCACCCGGCGCACGAGCCCGGCCCGGTCGAGGGCGGACAGGTCCCGTCGGATGGTCTCCTGCGTGACACCGAACTCCTCGGCGAGCGAGGGCACGTCCACCCGCCCGTGGAACTGGGTGAGGCGCAGGATCTCTTGCTGTCGCTCGGGAGCATGCATGTGGGATCAAGTCCGTTTCATGTCTGTTTACGCCTGATGACGAGTGACCATACGCCTTCAGTGCCGGAAAGCAAGGGTCACTGCGTAGCTGTGGCATGTCCGAGTGAGTGGACTTGTCCCGGATGGCGCGATGGCAGAAGTCGCCCGGGAGATCGCCGCCGCCCTCGGCCCCCACTCCCGGGTTGAGGCTGCGCGGCCCGCCGCGGGCGATCCCGGACGGCGCCGTTCCGGCACCGTCCGGATACAGAGCACGACCTGGCAGGAGACGCCGGCGGCCGCCCGGGACTTCGCCCTCGGACACAGGGCTCGCGAGTACCACGCCTCCGCGATGGCCGTCGGAGGTCCCTGCGCCGGGTACCTGACCTGTCTCTCGATGTCGAGCTCCGACCGGGCGCGCAACAAAGCCGTCTTCGACGATGTGCTGACGGGCGCGCGCCTGGGCGGGTGAGTGGTGGACCGGGCAGGTTCTCGGGGAGGAGGTCGGGCAGGCGGCTACGCGCTCCTCTTCTTCGTCGATCGCGTCGTGGAGGTGGAAGCCGTGGGCCCGGCTCAGGAGGATCTGCCGGCTGGCCAGGATGAGGACGTGGCGGGCGGTGAAGGGTTCTCGGCGTCCCGGGTGAAGCCGTTGGGCCCGATCACGACGAGCACGTCGGCGTGGCGCTCGGGTCGGGCGGTGCCGCTGAAGGGCCGGACGTCCCGGTGACCGACCGTAGGTCAGTTGTCGCCGAAGTCGAACTCGGCCGTGACGGGCGCGTGGTCGCTCCAGCGCTCGGTGTGGGAAGCAGCTCGCTCGACGTAGGCCGCAATGCACCTGTCCGCAATGCCCGGAGTCGTCACGATGAGGTCGATCCGCCAGCCGGAGTCGTTGTCGAAGGCGCGGCCGCGGTAGGACCACCAGGAGTAGGGGCCGGTGCGGTCGGGGTGGAGGGCCCGGACGACGTCGACGTAGCCGGCCTCGTCGTAGACGCGGGAGAGCCAGGCGCGTTCCTCGGGGAGGAAGCCGGCGGACTTCTGGTTGGCCTTCCAGTTCTTGAGGTCCTCGGGGCGGTGGGCGATGTTCCAGTCGCCGCAGACCACGACCTCGCGGCCGTCGGCGGCGGCGCGGGCGCGCAGGGCGGTGAGGTGGACGAGGAATTCCGCCATGAAGCGTTCCTTCTCGTCCTGGCGCTCGGTTCCGACCTCGCCGGAGGGCAGGTACAGGCTGGCGACGGTCAGGCCCGGGAGGTCGATTTCGACGTAGCGGCCGGAACCGTCGAATTCCTCCGATCCGAATCCGATCGCGGTGCGCTGCGGTTCCCCGCGGGAGAGAATCGCGACGCCGGCCCGGCCCTTGGCGGCGGACGGGGCCCAGACCGCGTGCCAGCCGTCCAGGTCGCGCAGTTCGACGGGCAGCTGCCCGGGCTCGGAACGCACCTCCTGGAGGCAGATCACGTCCGCCTCCGTTCCGGCCAGCCACTCGACGAAGCCCTTCTTGGCGGCGGCCCGGATTCCGTTCACGTTCACACTCGTCACCACGATCACCCGGGCAGCCTACCCATTGGCCGTGTCCGCCCCGCACCGTGACGCGCGGCAGGGGCCGTGGCAGGGCGCCGGCGCGGGCCGTCGTGAACGCGGCATGAATCTTCGCGACGGTCGCGTCAAGCCGTGCCATTGGTCTTGACCATCTCCGGACGCAGCACCTAGGGTCGCTTACTGCAAGGACCTTTAATAAAGAAGGACGGATAAAGGCTCGCTCTCCCACCTGCCGCAACAGCGGGCAGCGGGCCCGGGATCCGCCCTCCTTGTCGTAGGGCGGACAGGACCAGGTGGAGGACACGGTGGGCACGGTCGGGACGACAGGACAGCTTTCGGCGGTGCCGGAACCGAAGTACTGGCACCTGCGCACGGTGCTGCTGCGGGCCATCGACTCGGAGTTCTCCACCGGTGAGATCCTGCCCAACGAGCGTGAGCTCTCCGCCCGCTTCGGGGTCGCCCGGGCGACGCTGCGGCAGGCCCTGGACCAGTTGGAGCTGGAGGGCCGGCTGGTCCGCCGCCGGGGGATCGGCACGCTGATCGCCGCCCCGCGGGTCGGCGTCCCGGTCAACCGGCAGGAGGAGGGCTGGCCCGGCGCCGGCCGCAGCCAGGCCTGGCGCACGGTGGACTGCACCACCGCCCCGGCCTCCGCGCAGCTGGCCAAGGACCTCGGCATCGCCGAGGGGGCCACCGTGCACACCGTCCGCCGGGTCCGCCTGGTCGAGGGTCGCGCGATGGCCACCGAGTCGCTGCACGTCCCCGCGTCCGCCCTGCCGCACCTGCCCGGCTTCCGGGCCGAGAGCGACCGCGCCCGCTCGGTGCTGCGCCAGCTGGAGCGCCTGGAGGTGGACGGCGAGTCCCGCGCCGTCGAGCTCGGTGTCGCCGAGGCCGACGAGGCCGTCCTGCTGGAGCGCCCCCCGGGCACCCCGGTGCTGGTCATGACCACCCAGTACGCCTCGGCCGGCCGCCTGGTGGCGCTCGCCGTCTCCACCTACCGCGCGGACACCTGCAAGCTGACCTTCGGCGAGACCGGTCTGGTCGAGGTCACCCCGGTCACCGCGAGCCCCGAGGTGCGCACCGCCTCCTGAACCATCTCGCACCCACCCTCAGGCAGCGGCCCGGACGCCAACTGGCT